>NZ_JAKUFT010000015.1:0-82924 GCF_022663605.1 Bacillus cereus group sp. BfR-BA-01379 | reverse complement strand
CAACCACCGAATATGATGCCATATCAAATGCCATACCAACAGCCTATGATGCCGCCAAATCCGTATTATCAACCACCAAATCCATATCAGCAAGGAGCACCGTTTGGACCGCAATATACGTCTATGCCAAATCCAAATATGATGCCAATCGATAATAATATGCCGCCGCTCGTGCAAGGTGAGGAAGATTGTGGATGCGGAGGAGAGAGTAGGTTATATAGTCCGCAACCAGGCGGTCCGCAATATGCGAACCCTTTATATTATCAACCAACTCAATCGGCATATGCACCACAGCCAGGAACGATGTATTATCAACCAGATCCACCAAATGTATTTGGGGAGCCGGTTCCAGAAGAAGAGGATGAAGAAGAAGTTTAAAAAAGGTGGGATTATTCCCACCTTTTTTGTATGTAAAGTCGTTCTGAAAATGGAAGATTTACATCAAATGTTAGAAAATCCCCAGTGAAATATTAACAGTGTAAAAACCTTCTCTGTTACTCATCATAAGAGGGAGCTTTTCAGAAGAGAAGTTCATTCTAACAGAGGGGGTTTTTGTATTGAATACGAAAGTAAAAGTGATTGCTGCTTCTTTGTTAGTTACCAGTGCGTTAGCTGCATGTGGTACACCAAAAGATAACAATGCAATGGATGGACGTAACTATAATTACGAGCGTACATCTTATAATGATACACATCAGTATCGTGATAATGTAACGCGTAATGATCGTTATACAGATTATGTAACATATAGAAATGGACGTAACGATACAGGATATAACAATTATTACCGCGATGTAAATTACAACGGTCAAATTGCTAATCCGCATCCAACACGTAATATTACAATGAACAATTCATACATTAACAATGATGGTAAAACAGCAGAAAGAATTACAAATCGTGTGAAACGTATGAATAACGTAGACCGTGTGTCTACAGTTGTATATGGAAACGATGTAGCGATTGCGGTAAAACCGCGTAATCCAGTATCGAATGAAACAGCGCTTGCAAATGAAGTTCGTCAAGCGGTTGTAAATGAAGTTGGAAACAGAAACGTATATGTTTCTGTAAGAAATGACATGTTTACTCGTGTCGATGCAATGAGTACACGACTACGTAACGGTACAGTTACAAACGATTTTAATCGTGACATAACAAATATGTTCCGAGATATTCGTTACGGTTTAACTGGTACTATGCGATAGCAAAGCAAAAGAGGAAGGGGGAGCCCTTCCTCTTTATTCATCGTTATCGTGTAAACGACGCTTTTTAATAAAATAACTAATGGAATAAGAACCTAAAAAGCAAATGAAGAGAATACCACCTGTTAAAATGGCTTCAAATAAAGGTCTTTCTGGACTAAAAATGATATAAATAATAGCCATAACGATTCCTATAATAAGAGAGCGTAAAATAATTTTGTAATAAGGAGTTAACTTTATCTCCTTTTCACTTTCTTCTACATCGATAGAAACGCTTAACTGTAAATAACTAAGTACGATACTTGTAAGGATAAACAATAGCCATAATGGAGATTTCGTAATTTGATCTATTCCTTCAGTGAATCCGATATAGCCTAAAATGCCAATTATACCAAGTGATTGAAAAAGAAAAGCAATTCGAATGTTTTTTAACGTTTGCAGAATGAGACGTTCATCCTTAATTTTTTTCATAATATCTATCTCCTGTTTATTATGATTTCGCTGTCATATTAATTGTAACATATATATTACATTTATCAATTTATAATTTACATATAATTTTTTTGTATGGAAGAGGAAATAAAATATTTTTATAAACATGTTGCACTTATACTTTATTAATGTTATATTAGCAAAGCGATGAGCTAATTTACGTAAGACGAGAGATATGCTTAAGTGCTAAACACGCGAATGTGGTCGCCTGGTCTCTCGCCGTAAACGCATCAAGACGCCTGCTTTGCAGGCGTCTTTCATTTTTATATGAATGTAGTGGGAAGAATGGAGGAATCCAAGCTTCCCTTTTTTATTGGGATAAAAGTCGGAAAATAAAGTTATTTACAAGTGTATGTGAAAGAGTTACTATTTAATGGTAATATATTACAAGTTTTTTAGATATAAAAGGTTGGGATGAATAGTATATGGAGAACTTTGAATGTAGAAATACAGAAGTTGTATTAGAGAAATTTCAGGTCGTAACATCTATATTTCAGGCGTTGGGAGATGAGAATCGTCAGCAAATTATTATGCTGTTATTAGAAAACAAACGGATGAATGTAACAGAAATAACAGATAAAATGGGGATTTCTAGACCAGCTGTTTCGCATCATTTGAAAATTTTAAAACAAGCAGAACTAATTGTAGCGAATCGAAATGGAAAAGAAATTTTTTATTCTATAATAGCTGGAGAATTTTTAAAACAGGTGAAGGATTTACTTCAAGCAATAGAATCAAATTATTAATTTTTTTTAACTAACACGTAAACAAGTTTAAACTTTTAAACCTGTTTACGTGAAAGGGGTAATGAAAATGAACAGAATAAATCGTATGTATGTCATTATGTTGCTTGTTCCGTTGTTTTGGGGTGGATCTTTTGCAACAGCAGAGCATGTTATTACTGAAATTCCACCGATTACTGCGGCAACAATTCGTTTTGGATTAGCAGGTTGTATTTTAATAGGCATAGTTTTTATTAGATCTGAGTGGAATACACGTTTGTTATTAAAGAATTGGAAAGGGCTGTTATTTGTATCGTTAACAGGTATTTTTGGCTACAATGTTTTTTTCTTTATGGGACTTAACTATACTTCCACTCTGAATGGCTCGCTTATTATTGCTACAATGCCTGTTTTTGTAACAGTGGGAGCAATATTGTTTTTTAAAGAGTCTTGGAGTATAAAAGTTGGAATAAGTTTAATTTTGTCTCTTATTGGTGTAATAGTTGTTATTACGGGTGGTTCAATGAATATACTTATGTCTTTGTCATTTAATAAGGGAGATCTTTTATTTATAGCTGCTTTAACCTGTGGGGTGTTATATGGTTTAACAGGAAAAAAAGTTATGAGTGGTGTCTCTCCTTTGTTAATTACAATGAGTATGACGGTATTGGGTACTGTGTTTTTAGCAGGCCTTTCTCTATATGAAGATGGGTGGGGAAAGGTTGCAACGCTCTCTTTACAGGGATGGATAGAAATGTTGTATATGGTCGTATGCGGGACGTTAGTTGGATATATCGTGTTTAATAAAGGGGTAGAAGAACTAGGTGCAAGCAAAGCGAGTATGTATTTAAATTTAACTCCTATTGTGGCTACTGGTATATCAGTTATATTATATGGAGCAGCTGTTACGTGGCAACAAATAGTTGGGATGATAATCGTATTAATTGGAGTTTATATAGCAACGGTACAATCAAATAAAGGTATAAAAAAGTTTTCACGTAATCAATACGTTTCGAAATAGGTAGAAATCATTGCACTCTATAAGTCTTAATGAGAGTAATCTATGAATTAGGGATAAAACCCCCATTTCCGGAAAAGCTACTAATGAAAGTTTGATCTTGCCTAAAAGAGGTGAACGGAAATGAGATGGATACTGATTGCGATGCAAGCTTTCGTTATGATGTTTTGTTTCGTTTATGAAACGAATGTGAAGGCGGAAGGGCCAGTACCAGAAGTAACAGAAAAAGAGCCTGAAGTTACAATTTTATTAGAGCGAATGTATGTTGATGGAGAAGTAAGTGAGGAAATATTTACAGAAAAAGTAGCGGACTTAGAAAAGTTTTTACAGCAATATAAAGAATGGCAGCTCGTTGATCGTGATGATGTACAAATTGTATTACAAAAGAAGGTTGATGATATTTCTCCGTTATTAAAGACGAGCGGTTATTTCGGTGTGTCAGAGGAAGGGATACTACAAATTTTCAAAGGTGTACCGAAAAGTGATAATGCGATTCATTCCTTTTTTCAAATTGATATGAAAAAACTGGAGAGTTATGAGCGTGCGAAATTAAAGCGTGGTATTCGTATTAAATCAAAAGAAGGTTTTGTGAAGACGATTGAAAAAATGAAGCAATACGCAGTGCAAAATAAGAAAAAAAGCAGCTCATGGTGAGCTGCTTTTTTCTTATTTATTTTTATCTAAAATTTGTTTTGCGATTTCATCGATTAGCATGTCTTTTCCGATTGGATTGAATGCTTTCGTATTGAAGATTTCATTCGATACTTCGTATACGTGATTATTTTTAACTGCTTTGTTGTCTTTCCAAACGGCACTGTTTTTGTAGTCTTCGTAAACCTTATCAGCTTCACCGCCAAAGTTCACAATGAACATTTGATCAGGTTGGAATGCAACAAGACCTTCTAGTGATACTTGTGCCATCGTTTGTTTTAAATCTGTACCTTTTGTTGCTGGAAGTTTTAAGTCGTTAAAGATGATGTCACCGTATCCGAAGCTACCGTATACACGGAAGTTTTGTGGCGTAACTGCGATGAACATAAAGTTCTCATCTTTTGTTTTTTCTTTAATCTTTTTAGATAAAGAGTCTGCTTTTTTATCGTAGTCTGCAATCCATTTGTCTGCTTTCTTTTCTTCGTCAAATAGTTTACCTACTTCTTTAAACTTACCACGCCAGTCTTCTAAGTTTGTTTCTAGAACAACTGTCGGTGCAACTTTTTCTAATTGATCATAAATCTTCAATTGACGATTATTTAAAATAATTAAGTCTGGTTTTAAAGCCGTAACAGCTTCTAAATCAACTTTAGGTGCCCAGTACCAACCTACTGCTTTTACACCATCTAATTTCTCTGTTAAGTGATTTTGGATTTTATCTTTATATGTATTTGCCGTACCAACAGGTTTGTGTCCAAGAAGTAATAATTCTTCTGTTGATCCAGATAAGTCAACAATTCGCTTTGGATTTACTGGAATTGTAGCTTCGCCTTTAGCGTGTTTTACAACTTTTGTTTTCGGTTGTTCTTTCGCTTTTGCTTCTTCTTTTTGAGAAGAACAGCCAACGATAGAAAGAACGACTAGCATAATAGTAAATAAAATAAATAACTTCTGTTTCATCCTGATGTAACCCCTTTAATTAATATTGATAATCATTATCGACTTCTGTATATTAAGGTGCTTCGCGCTTTCTGTCAATGGAAAATAACAGAAGTTTCTAATAGAGAACATTTGTTGGGGTAGTCTCGCTTTTCTATCATTAAATATGTTAAAATGGAATACATGATTTAAGAGGGAGAGATCGTATTTTGTTTGAATATGTTACAGGTTACGTGGACTATGTAGGACCGGAATATGTCGTAATTGACCATAATGGAATTGGGTATCAAATTTTCACACCAAATCCGTATGTATTTCAAAGAAGTAAGCAAGAAATCCGTGTCTTTACATATCATTATGTGAGAGAAGATATTATGGCACTTTACGGGTTTAAAACACGTGAAGAGCGTTTATTATTTACAAAGTTGTTAGGTGTATCTGGCATTGGACCAAAAGGCGCTCTTGCAATTTTAGCTTCTGGTCAAACAGGACAGGTCGTTCAAGCGATTGAACATGAAGACGAGAAGTTTTTAGTGAAATTCCCGGGCGTCGGAAAGAAAACAGCACGCCAAATGATTTTAGACTTAAAAGGAAAACTAGCTGACGTCGTACCAGATGCATTTGTTGATTTATTCTCAGATACAGAACGTTTTGATGAGAAGAAAGGTTCATCAGCTGAGCTTGATGAGGCGCTGGAAGCTCTGCGTGCACTTGGATACGCAGAACGAGAAGTTTCTCGCGTTGTACCAGAGTTATTAAAAGAATCATTAACGACGGATCAGTATATTAAAAAGGCACTTAGTCTTTTACTAAATGGTAAGAGGTGAGTATAATGGACGAACGTCTCCTTTCAGGGGAATCTGCATATGAAGATTCGGATTTAGAATATTCATTACGGCCACAGACGCTCCGTCAGTATATTGGCCAAGATAAAGCGAAACATAATTTAGAGGTGTTTATTGAAGCAGCGAAAATGCGTGAAGAAACGTTAGATCATGTGCTTCTATATGGACCACCAGGACTTGGTAAAACGACGCTTGCAAATATTATAGCCAATGAAATGGGCGTTAATGTTAGAACAACTTCAGGCCCAGCAATTGAAAGACCAGGAGATTTAGCAGCTGTATTAACAGCGCTTCAGCCAGGAGATGTATTATTTATTGATGAAATTCATCGTTTGCATAGATCGATTGAAGAAGTGCTATATCCTGCGATGGAAGATTTTTGCCTTGATATTGTAATTGGGAAAGGACCGTCAGCACGATCTGTACGTTTAGATTTACCTCCATTTACATTAGTTGGAGCAACGACACGTGCAGGGGCATTATCAGCACCACTTCGTGACCGTTTCGGTGTACTTTCAAGATTAGAGTATTATACAGTAGATCAGTTGTCTGAGATTGTAGAACGTACAGCAGAAGTATTTGAAGTTGAAATTGATTCGTTAGCGGCACTAGAAATTGCAAGACGTGCTCGTGGTACACCTCGTATTGCAAATCGTTTATTACGACGTGTACGAGATTTCGCACAAGTTCGTGGTAACGGAACAGTTACAATGGAAATTACACAAATGGCGTTAGAACTACTGCAAGTAGATAAATTAGGTCTAGATCATATCGATCATAAATTATTGCTTGGTATTATTGAGAAATTCCGCGGTGGCCCAGTCGGATTAGAAACGGTTTCGGCAACGATCGGAGAAGAATCTCATACGATTGAAGATGTATATGAGCCATATTTATTACAAATTGGCTTTTTACAACGAACACCAAGGGGCCGAATTGTAACGCCGCTTGCATATGAGCATTTCGGAATGGAGATGCCAAAAGTATGACGGAGATGCCAAAATTGCTTATTACAGCAGGTATCTTACTCATTGTTGTCGGATTAGCTTGGAAGTTCATTGGAAGACTTCCAGGCGATATTTTTGTGAAAAAAGGAAACGTTACCTTTTATTTTCCTATCATTACATGTATTGTGTTAAGTATTGTATTATCTTTTATTATGTATATAATAAATCGATTCAAATAAGAAATAGGTGGATATAGTTATGGATATAAATCTGTTTGATTTTCATTTACCAGAAGAACTTATTGCACAAGTCCCGTTAGAAGATCGTGAAACATCAAGATTAATGGTGTTAGACCGTGAAACAGGCGATATTGAGCATAAACATTTTTCAGACATTCTTTCTTACTTACATGAGGGGGATTGCTTAGTTTTAAATGAAACGAAAGTTATGCCTGCTCGTTTACACGGTGTGAAAGAAGATACAGGCGCACACATTGAAGTACTTCTTTTAAAACAAGAAGAAGGCGATACGTGGGAAACGCTTGTTAAGCCAGCGAAACGTGTAAAAGAAGGAACTGTTATCTCTTTTGGCGAAGGGAAATTAAAAGCAACTTGTACAGGAACTGCAGATCAAGGTGGACGTCAGCTTGAATTTTCATATGACGGCATCTTCTATGAAATTTTAGATGAACTTGGAGAAATGCCACTTCCTCCATATATTAAAGAGACGCTAGAAGATCGCGATCGCTATCAAACAGTATATGCGAAAGAAATCGGCTCAGCAGCAGCGCCAACTGCAGGACTTCACTTTACAGAAGAGTTACTGGAGAAGTTAAAACAAAAAGGCGTCGGGTTAGCTTTCATTACACTTCACGTAGGACTTGGAACATTTAGACCAGTTTCTGCCGATACGATTGAAGAACACCATATGCACGCAGAATATTACCATATGTCTGAAGAGACAGCGGCATTATTAAATCGTGTGAAAGAGAGTGGTGGACGTATTATTACGGTAGGTACGACTTCAACTCGTACGTTAGAAACAATTGCGACAGATCATGCCGGCAAGCTTTGTGCTGCTTCTGGCTGGACAGATATTTTCATGTACCCAGGTTATGAATTTAAAGCAATTGATGGTTTAATTACAAACTTCCATTTACCGAAATCAACATTAATTATGCTTGTAAGTGCATTTGCAAACAGAGATAATGTACTTCATGCTTATAATGAAGCAGTAAAAGAAAAATATCGTTTCTTTAGCTTTGGTGATGCAATGTTCGTTGCATCTCACGCTAAAATGGGAAACAAATAAAAGGAGTAAATTATGACAGCAATTCGTTATGAATTTATTAAAACTTGTAAACAAACAGGTGCCCGTTTAGGACGCGTACATACGCCGCACGGTTCATTTGATACACCAACATTCATGCCAGTTGGTACACTTGCAACAGTTAAAACAATGTCACCAGAAGAATTAAAAGCAATGGATTCTGGCATTATTTTAAGTAATACGTATCATTTATGGCTGCGCCCAGGTCACGAAATTATTCGTGAAGCAGGCGGGTTGCATAAATTTATGAACTGGGATCGTGCAATCTTAACGGATTCTGGTGGTTTCCAAGTATTCAGTTTAAGTGACTTCCGTCGTATTGAAGAGGAAGGTGTTCACTTCCGTAATCACTTAAATGGAGATAAATTATTCTTATCACCAGAAAAAGCGATGGAAATTCAAAATGCATTAGGATCAGATATTATGATGGCATTTGATGAGTGTCCACCATTCCCAGCTACTTTTGAATATATGAAGAAGTCTGTAGAGCGTACAAGCCGCTGGGCAGAACGTTGTTTAAAAGCGCATGAGCGTCCACAAGATCAAGGTTTATTCGGTATCGTACAAGGTGGAGAGTTCGAAGAGCTTCGTCGTCAAAGTGCAAAAGATCTTGTTTCAATGGACTTCCCTGGTTACGCTGTAGGTGGTTTATCTGTTGGAGAACCAAAAGATATTATGAACCGTGTACTTGAGTTTACAACACCACTTCTTCCAGATAATAAGCCGCGTTACTTAATGGGAGTAGGTTCTCCTGACTCATTAATCGACGGTGCAATTCGTGGTATTGATATGTTTGACTGTGTACTTCCAACTCGTATCGCTCGAAATGGTACATGTATGACAAGTGAAGGTCGTCTAGTTGTAAAAAATGCGAAATTCGCAAGAGACTTCGGTCCGCTTGATCCAAATTGCGATTGCTATACATGTAAAAATTACTCTCGTGCGTACATTCGTCACTTAATGAAATGTGATGAAACGTTCGGAATTCGTTTAACGTCTTATCACAACCTTCATTTTCTGTTAAACTTAATGGAGCAGGTGAGACAAGCTATTCGTGAAGACCGTCTTGGCGATTTCCGCGAAGAATTCTTTGAACAGTATGGCTTTAATAAACCGAATGCTAAAAACTTCTAATACATAATTTAAAAGGAGGAAACAAAGATGAATCCAGGTATGATGAATATCGTTATGATTGTTGCGATGTTTGCGATTTTCTATTTCTTATTAATTCGCCCGCAACAAAAACGTCAAAAAGCAGTTGCTCAAATGCAAAGTGAGTTATCAAAAGGTGATGCTATCGTAACAATCGGTGGTTTACACGGTACAATCGAATCAGTAGATGATACGAAAATCGTTATTAAATCTGGTGGTTCACACTTAACTTTCGATCGCAATGCGATTCGTGAAGTTGTGAAAAACTAATGAGGAAGGCCCTGCATGAAATGTGCAGGGCTTTTTTTAGTTATTTTGTTTTGACATATTTACCCCGAAAATACCACCGAGTGTACTCGCCCCCATTAATGCTAATTGATAAAGTAACTGTGAGTTCGATAAAGTTTGAGAGAAGCCTAAATAGTTAACTAGAAAAACAAGTATAGCGAATGTAAGACCTGTTGTGAAACCTACTAGCCAACCTTTCCCCTGTGCCTTTTTGCCGGCAGTAAATCCGGATATAAGCATAGATAAAAGAGCAAGTATAAAAATAGTAACGGCTAATGTCCCTTCATTCATATCTGTAAATTTTAATAAAAGAGCCATAACCATGCTAATAATTGTTGCCAGAATTAATAAGGTAATGATACCAAAGCCGATTGCAGTTGATAATTTTTTCGTTCCATCCATTTATACATTCCCCCTTTTTAATACAAGCATATTTTCTTTTTGCTGAAGTTAGACTAGTTTATTTTTTATAGGGGAGTCTATATGTAAAAAAGGAGATGTAGAAATGGAATGGGTATCAATTATTGGCCGGACGATGCTTTTGTATATCATCATATTAATTATTTTTCGTCTTATGGGTAAACGTGAAATTGGAGAGCTAAGTGTATTAGATTTAGTCGTATTCATTATGCTTGGTGAAATGGCTGTAGTCGCAATTGAAAATACCGATAAATCACTTTGGCATCAATTAGTTCCGATGACTTTTCTTATGTGTATACAAATCATTTTGTCAGTTATTTCGTTAAAGTATCAACGTTTTCGACATTTAATAGAAGGTGAGCCGGCTATTCTTGTAAATGCGGGAAAGATTGATGAAAAGAAGATGAGAAAGCAACGTTATAATATAGATGATTTAATGATGCAATTAAGGGAGCAGGGAGTCGGAGATGTAAGGGATGTAGAATACGCCATTTTAGAACCTTCAGGAAAGTTATCTGTCTTTCAAAAACAAAAAAGTAAAAAGAGTAAAAATGATATGCCGATTTTTACACTCCCGTTAATTATTGATGGAGAAATTCAATCGAATCATTTACAAATGATTGAACATACAGATGAATGGTTGATTGAGAAGTTAAAAAAATTAGGTTATAACGATATCAAACAAATTTTATACTGTAGCTTTCAAAATGGACAATTTTTTGTTGATGTGAAAGAAAACTAGAGGCTTACTATATGAAATAGTAAGCCTGTTTATTTCAAAAATGAAAGTTTTCGAATGATAGGGAGCCTACTTAACTCTTCTTTTCGAATGAGTTTGAAAGTGAAGAGGAGAACGATATAAACAAGTGTTGTTAAGGAGATTTCCCATAATGTTTGTACGCCAAGTGAATGAGAAAAAATAATATACTTATGAAGGTAAAAACCGAAAGAGCCTGCAATGCCGATAGCAAGTCCGCCGAAAATATAGTCTTTTGCGTAAATGGTAAATGTAATTTTCTTTAAAACAGTAGCGTAATGAAGGAATGTTACCGTTACTATATTTGCAGCGATCGCGAGTGCAACTCCCATCATTTGAAATTCTGGCCTTGAAGCTAGTACAAAAATAACGATTAATTTCACGATTGCGCCAATAAATGTATTCATCATCGCAGCCCGTGCTAAGTTTAAAGCTTGTAAAACAGATGTAAGTGGACTTTGAAAGTAATGAAATAAAAAGCAAGGTGCAAGAAGCTGGATGAATGCTGTTGCACTATCCGATCCATACATAAGAGTTAAAACAGGAGAAGCGAATACGTATAATATAACGACTGACCACCCGCCGGTAATTAATGAGATCCGCAGGGCTTGTTGTAGGCGGTGTTCCACTAATTTATGCTGTCTTTTCGCCATCGCTTCACTAATGGATGGAACGAGTGCTGTAGAAAGGGCGTATGTAATAAAGGCTGGCAGTGAAAGAAGTGGGAAGGCATAACCGTTTAATATACCGTATTGCTGGGTTGCGACAGAGGCAGCAACGCCGGCAATCGCTAAGCTTTGCATAACGACGATAGGCTCAAAGAAATATGAAACGGAACCGATTAAACGACTTCCTGTAGTTGGAAGAGCGATATCCATAAGAGAATAAAATGTCCCTTTGCTTTCCTTTACAGTAGTGAAAAACCCAGAGCGTATAGATAAATGTTTTTCGCGCTGAAATAAGGTGAGTAAAAATAATAACGATGCAACTTCACCGAGAACGGCTGATAACATAGCGCCAGCTGCAGCATATTCTACACCGTAAGGTAAAAATAACTGAATGCATATAGCGATAATGGTAATGCGGACAACTTGTTCTATAACTTGGGCGTAAGCACTAGGTTTCATATTTTGTTTCCCTTGGAAATAGCCGCGTAAAACAGAAGAAACAGCAATAACGGGAACGACAGGTAAAATGGCCATTAATGGATAGTACGTTCTTTCATCAGTTAATAATGTTTTTGCTAAAATAGGTGTGAGGAGCATAATTCCAATTGTTAAAATGATACTAATAACGGATGTAACTGCTAATGATACTGTTAATATTTTTTTAACTCTTTGTTTATCATTCACAGCTTCTGCTTCTGCTACAAATTTTGCGATTGCGACAGGAAGGCCGATTTGTGTTAATGTAATTGCTAGAATGAATGTAGGAACGGCCATCATATAAAGGCCAACGCCTTCTTCTCCTAAAATACGTGCCATTACAATCCGGTTAATAAATCCAAGGATTTTGGTAATAAAGCCGGCAATCATTAAAATAAATGCGCCTTTTAAAAAGCTTTGTCTCGTCATGGTCTTCTCCTACCTTCTCAAAATCAGTGGAATGATTTACAATAATTTATATGCACGTACGAGACAAGAATGACAAGCATTTGAGAGAGTGAAGTATGATCGTGCTCTTGAAAGTAGTTATTGCTGTCCATTAGAGCGGGATTAAAAGCGACTTTTCGTGCTGAAATAAGAAGGAGATGTTATATATGTTAGAAAAAGAGGCTTTGGTAGAATCGTACCGCGGACAGTTACAAGTCGTTTTAGAAAGTAAAGTAGAAGAGTTTCACATGTTTGGTTACGACCGAGTGACAGATAATGATATTTGGAAGTTTCTCAAAGTGAAAAAGTGGAAAAAGATAAACGGTGATGTTAGATTATATGAATTAGTAAATGATGTATTAAGAGTAAGTGCTAACGAATATATGACTTATTTAACTGTTGAAGCATATCAAGCACCACTTTGGTCGTTTGATGAATATGAAAATAATTAACCGACTGCAATTGGTTTGTTCTTCCTTTTGCAGTATAATGATAGGTATTGATAATGAGGAAATAATTATGTCTAAGATTATATATAAAGGGGGTAGTGAAGAGAAAAAATAAATAATGAAAGTGTAGGTATTGTGAAAAACTTACCAACACAGCTAGTGATGAACTAGCAAAATTATAGAAAGGAAGTCTACTAACTAGGCGTATGCACACGTGTAAAAGTGAATCGTAAGAGATTTATTTAAAGTGTTAGTAGCAGAAAGAGGGTACATATGGCAAAGCGTGGTACGAGAATTGCCGCCTTTTTCCTCATCGTTTTATTAATCGGTGGAGTAATTGGTGCGGCAGGAAAAGACATAGCAAAAGGAATTAGTCTAGGACTAGACCTTCGCGGTGGTTTTGAAATTCTGTATGAAGTAAAACCAGCCAAAAAAGGTGATAAAATCGATCGAGACGTACTTGTAAGTACAGTAGGTGCTCTGGAAAATCGTGTCAATGTTCTTGGTGTAAGTGAGCCGAACATTCAAATCGAGGGGCAAGATCGAATTCGTGTACAGCTTGCTGGTGTACAAGATCAGCAAAAAGCACGTGAAATGTTATCAACGCAAGCGAAATTAACATTCCGTGATGTAGATGACAACCTTCTTATGGACGGAACGGATTTAAAAGGCGGCGGAGCGAAGCAAACGTTTGATGAGCAAGGTCGTGCGAGCGTAGGTCTTACACTAAAAAGCGCTGAAAAATTCCGTGAAGTAACTGAAAAAATTTCAAAAATGCCACCACCAACGAATTTAATGGTAATCTGGCTAGACTTTGAAGAAGGAAAAGATTCGTATAAAGCAGAATCTGCAAAACCGAATCCGAAGTTCTTATCAGCAGCAACAGTAAGCCAAGTATTTAACCAGGCTGAAGTATCTATCGTAGGTGGAAACTTCACAGTTGAAAGTGCGAAACAACTTTCATCTTTATTAAATGCAGGTGCACTTCCTGTTGATTTGAAAGAAATGTATTCAACATCAGTTGGAGCGAAATTTGGTCAACAAGCATTAGAACAAACAATTTTCGCTAGTGCGATTGGTATCGCTCTTATTTTCTTATTTATGCTTGTGTATTACCGTCTACCAGGAATTGTAGCGGTTATTATGTTAGGTCTATACATTTTTGTTACATTACTTGTCTTTAACTGGATGCATGCAGTTCTTACATTGCCAGGTATTGCGGCGTTAGTGCTCGGGGTAGGTATCGCAGTTGATGCGAATATTATTACGTACGAGAGACTGAAAGAAGAGCTGAAAATTGGTAAATCCATGATGTCAGCATTTCGCGCTGGTAACCATCGTTCATTAGCAACAATTTTAGATGCAAACGTTACGACTCTTGCAGCAGCTGGTGTATTATTCGTTTATGGTAATAGCTCTGTAAAGGGATTTGCAACAAGCTTAATTGTAAGTATTTTAGTCGGTTTCATTACGAACGTATTCGGTACTCGTTTCTTACTAGGATTACTTGTAAAGAGCCGTTACTTCGATAAAAAACCAGGATATTTTGGTGTGAAACAAAAGGATATTATTCCGTTAACAAAAGGTGTAGTACATCCACCAACGAAATTTGATCGTATTAACTTTGTAAATATTGGTCATAAATTCCTTGTTTTCTCGATTGTAGTTGTAATTGCAGGTGCAATTATTCTTCCGATTTTCAAATTGAATCTTGGTATTGACTTTGCAAGTGGTACACGTATCGACTTGCAATCAAAACAAGCAGTTACTGTGTCTGATGTTCATAAAGATTTTAAAGAATTGAACATCGATGTGAAGGAAGAAAACATTGTACCGACTGGAGATGACAATAAAGGGTTCGCAGTACGTACTTTAGGTGTTCTATCAAAAGATGAAATTGCGAAAACAAAAACATTCTTCCACGATAAATATGGTACAGATCCAAACGTAAGCACAGTTTCACCGACAATTGGTAAAGAAATTGCACGAAATGCATTTATCGCTGTACTGATTGCTTCTGCGGTTATCATCTTATACGTAAGTATTCGATTCCGCTTTACGTATGCATTATCTGCAGTACTTGCATTACTACATGACGCATTCGTTATGGTTGTTATATTTAGTATTTTCCAATTAGAGGTAGACTTAACGTTTATCGCTGCAGTGTTAACGATCATCGGTTATTCTATTAATGACTCGATTGTTACATTTGATAGAAACCGTGAGTTATACAAACAGAAAAAACGAGTTCGCGATATAAAAGACTTAGAAGAAATCGTAAATGCAAGTATTCGCCAAACGCTTGGTCGTTCGATTAACACCGTATTAACAGTGTTATTCCCGGTAATTGCGTTACTTATCTTCGGTAGTGAGTCATTACGTAACTTCTCGTTTGCTCTACTTGTCGGATTAGTTGTAGGTACGTACTCTTCTGTTTTCGTCGCTTCTCAAATTTGGTTAATGCTTGAAAACCGTCGTTTGAAAAAGGGCAAAAACAAGAAAAAGGTTGAGAAAGTAGAATCTGAACCGCAAGTATAAAAAAGATGATGTCTCTTTATGAGGCATCTCTTTTTTCGTTTGTGGATACAATAAGATAGCAACTTTGAAATGATAAAATGGAAGAAAGTGGTGATGTTATCGCTATTTTTGCTACAATAAAGTGAAACTTTAATCAGTGGGGGTTTTCTTCATCCCCCACTGATTATTAGTTGAACCAATCGGACTTTTATGGGCAGTTGATCCCCCATCTAACTTCTTTGCTTGTGCTGAATTTTGAGGTGGGGGTCTTACTGCCCATTAAAGTGGGATAAAAAGATAGGTTAAGAAAAGAAGGGATTTTAATTATGGAAAAAGATGAACGTTTTAAACAGGCCGAGTTTGGTGCTATTGTCGGGATCGTTGGTAATATTATATTAGCGATTGTAAAGGCGGTAATTGGTTATATTGGGAACAGTAAAGCGCTATTAGCGGATGCCGTGCATTCTGCATCAGATGTAATTGGTTCGCTAGCTGTACTGTTTGGATTGCGAGCAGCAAAGCAACCGCCTGATGAAGATCATCCGTATGGTCATGGTAAAGCGGAATCGATTTCAGCTATTATTGTTGCAGTATTATTATTTATTGTGGGAATCGAGATAGCAATTTCGTCTATAAAAGCTTTTTCGCAAGAACTAGAACCACCGAAAGGAATTACGATTTTTGCTGTTGTTCTTTCGATTGTCGTGAAAGAAGGAATGTTTCAATATAAATTCCGATTAGGGAAGAGAGTAAATAGTGATGCAATTATTGCAAATGCATATGAGCACCGTTCGGATGTATTTTCTTCAATTGCAGCTTTAATCGGTATTTGTGCAGCGATTATCGGTGGTAAGTTCGGATTAGATTGGCTTGTATATGCCGATCCAATTGCAGGATTATTTGTTTCACTTCTTGTTGCAAAAATGGCATGGAGTATTGGGGCAGAAGCAATTCATGCAACGCTTGATCATGTTCTGCATGAGGAAGATGTTGTTCCGCTTAGGGAAGCAGTACTTCAAATAGATGGTGTGAAAAAAATCGGTTCTTTATATGCAAGGGAGCATGGCCATTACGTTATTGTTGATATTAAAGTTTCTGTAGATCCATACATTACTGTAGAAGAAGGGCACCGCATTGGAAAGCATGTGAAAGAAACGCTGATGGAACAAGATAACGTACAAAATGTGTTTGTACATATAAATCCGTATTCTCCAAATTAAACATTATTAACATTTTAGTATATAGATATTGCATCGTAGTTTGCATTATATTGTCACCCCTTAATCTGTCTTGTATAATGAACAGGTTAAGGGGTGATTTCGTGTTACAACCGAAGACGCGTTGGAAAGAAAAAGAATATAATAATGAGCGAGTGAGTGAATTAGCAAGTAAATTACAATTATCACCACTTGTCGTTTCGTTATTCCTCGGTAGAGGACTAGATACAGAAGATAAGATTTTAGATTTTTTAAATACAGAAAATCAAGAATTTCATGATCCATTTTTATTAGAAGGAATGGATAGAACGGTAGAACGTGTAAATAAGGCGGTTCAAAATGGAGAGCAAATATTAATATTTGGTGACTACGATGCGGACGGAGTAAGTAGTACGACTGTGTTATATCTTGCCTTGCAAGAATTAGGGGCGGACGTAGAATTTTATATCCCAAACCGTTTTACAGAAGGGTATGGACCAAACGAAGAAGCGTTTCGTTGGGCACATAGCGCAGGGTTCTCGCTAATTATTACTGTTGATACTGGTATCGCAGCAGTGCATGAAGCGAAGGTAGCGAAGGAGCTTGGAGTAGATCTGATTATTACAGATCACCATGAGCCACCACCGGAATTGCCAGAAGCACTTGCGATTATTCATCCGAAATTAGATGGCGGTGTGTATCCGTTCCACTATTTAGCTGGTGTAGGTGTTGCGTTTAAAGTTGCGCATGCACTATTAGGCCGTGTACCAGAACATTTATTAGAAATTGCAGTGATTGGTACAGTAGCCGATTTAGTATCACTTCATGGTGAGAATAGATTGTTAGTGAAGCGCGGTTTAAAACATATGCGCATGACAAAAAATATCGGACTAAAGGCGCTGTTTAAAGTTGCTAACGTTTCGCAAAGTGAAATTACAGAAGAGAGCATTGGCTTCTCGATTGCACCGCGTATTAATGCAGTTGGACGTTTAGAAGATGCTACACCGGCTGTACATCTTTTATTATCAGATGACCCAGAAGAAGCAAAAGAGCTAGCTGAAGAAATTGATGAGTTGAACAAACTGCGAAAAGATATTGTAAAGCAAATTACAGAAGAAGCTATCGCTGAAGTGGAAAATAATTTTCCGCCAGAAGACAATAAAGTATTAGTGCTTGCAAAAGAAGGCTGGAATCCAGGTGTAATTGGAATTGTCGCTTCTAAATTAGTTGAACGTTTTTATCGTCCGACGATTGTATTAAGTATTGATCCTGTAAAAGAAACAGCAAAAGGTTCAGCACGTAGTATTGCAGGATTTGATTTGTTTGCAAACTTGTCAGATTGTAGAGAGTTATTGCCACACTTCGGAGGACATCCAATGGCAGCGGGAATGACGCTACATATGAATGATGTAGCTGAATTGCGCCGCCGCTTAAATGAACAAGCAGAAGTGATTTTAACGGAAGAAGATTTTATTCCAATTACAGCTGTTGATGTCTTTTGTAAAGTGGAGGATGTAACACTTGCAGCAATTGAAGATATGCAAAAGTTAGCACCATTTGGTGTTGGAAATCCAAAACCACGTATTGCAGTGAAGGATGCAGATCTAGAAAGTATTCGTGCAATCGGATCAGACGGTTCACATTTGAAAATGGCTCTTCGTGATGGACAAGCGACGCTGGATACAATTGGATTTGGTTTTGGTGCGTATGCGAAAGAAATTTCTCCAGTTGCAAAGGTATCCGTAATAGGAGAAGCATCTATCAATGAATGGAATAATTTTAAGAAGCCGCAATTAATGGTACAAGATATTGCTGTAGAGGCGTGGCAATTATTTGATTGGCGTAGTATGCGTAACGTAGAGGCGAATGTAGCAGAACTTCCAAAAGAAAAAATAACGATGGTGTATTTTTCTGAAGAGGTATTGAATAAATTTTCTTTAGAAGACTATAAAGAGCATATGATGCATGCATCAGAAGTAACTCATTTAGACGATCAATACATCGTGTTACTTGATTTACCAAAAGGAACAGATGAATTACGAGATTTATTTAAAGTGGGGTTCCCGTCACGAATTTATACGCTATTTTATCAAGAGAATAATCATTTATTTAGCACTGTTCCAACGAGAGAACACTTTAAATGGTACTATTCGTTCTTGAGCCAAAAAGCACCATTTTCTTTAAGACAATACGGAGCACAACTCTGTCAACATAAAGGTTGGTCAAAAGATACAGTAAATTTCATGACACAGGTGTTTTTTGAGTTAGAATTTGTTACAATAAAAGATGGCGTCATTTTTATGGCAGACAAAAAACAAAAGCGTGATTTAATTGAATCGAACACATATCGTGAGAAAATGAACCACTTACAATTAGAAAAAGAATTGGTTTATAGCACATATCAGCAACTATATACATGGTTTGAAACGATTCGTAATCATAAAGAAGTAGAACAGTTAGGGTAAAGGATTTGTATTTACAAACCTTTTAGATCTGAGGAGGATTCAGAAATATGGATTTCAAGCAACATATCGCAATTGTACCGGATTATCCAAAAGAAGGTATTGTATTTAAAGACATTACACCGTTAATGAACGACGGTAAAGCATACAAAGCAGCAACAGATGCAATCGTTGAGTATGCAAAGAAAAGAGACATTGACGTTGTAGTAGGGCCAGAAGCACGTGGCTTTATTATCGGTTGCCCAGTTTCTTATGCGTTAGAAGTAGGTTTTGCACCAGTTCGTAAATTAGGGAAATTACCACGTGAAGTAATTACAGTTGACTACGGTAAAGAATATGGTAAAGATGTTTTAACAATCCATAAAGATGCAATTAAGCCAGGTCAACGCGTGTTAATTACAGATGACCTATTAGCTACAGGTGGAACAATTGAAGCGACAATTAAGTTAGTTGAAGAGCTTGGCGGAGTTGTAGCAGGAATTGCATTCTTAGTAGAGCTTACTTACTTAGATGGTCGTAAAATGTTAGATGGTTACGATGTATTAGTATTAGAAAAATACTAATCACTATATAGGTAAAACTACGGTGATAAGAAGTACCCGTGAATCTCTTGGAGAGGAGCGGGTACTTTTGTATAATTGCACAAAAAAATAAGGTGAAATGTCAGTAAAATCTTTTCCTTTTCACAATTCACAATCATTAGGTTATAATGATAGAATATAATTTATTCTACTTAATTAAGATAAAGTCAATTTTCAATAAAAGGTGATTCGATGGCAAATGAGCAGGTACTAACAGCTGAACAGGTACTCGAGAAAGCAAGTCAATATTTAGCAGATGAAGATATTGAGCTAGTGGCACGTGCCTATGAATATGCACGTGATGCGCATAGCGAACAATACAGAAAATCGGGTGAACCGTACATTATTCATCCAATTCAAGTTGCAGGTATTTTAGTTGATTTACACATGGATCCAGCTACAGTATCAGCAGGTTTCTTACATGATGTAGTGGAAGATACAGAGATTACATTAGAAGATATTGAACGGGAATTTAATAAAGAAATTGCTATGCTTGTCGATGGTGTAACAAAGCTCGGAAAAATTAAATATAAATCTCATGAGCAACAACAAGCAGAAAACCATCGCAAAATGTTTATTGCAATGGCTCAAGATATTCGAGTTATTTTAATTAAACTAGCTGATCGTCTTCATAACATGCGTACATTGAAACATTTGCCTCAAGAGAAGCAGCGTCGCATTGCGAATGAAACGTTAGAAATCTTTGCACCTTTAGCACATAGACTCGGAATTAGTACTATTAAATGGGAGTTAGAGGATACGTCACTTCGCTATTTAAATCCACAGCAATACTATCGTATTGTAAATTTAATGAAGCGTAAACGTGCAGAGCGTGAAGAATATTTAGACGAAGTAATGACTGGTATCCGTGAGAAATTAAAAGAGGTTTCAATTCAACCTGAGATTTCTGGAAGACCAAAGCATATTTACAGTATTTATCGTAAAATGGCACTGCAAAATAAACAGTTCAATGAAATTTACGATTTATTAGCTGTACGTGTCGTTGTAAATAGTATTAAAGATTGTTATGCAGTGCTTGGAATTATTCATACGTGCTGGAAGCCGATGCCAGGTCGTTTTAAAGATTATATTGCGATGCCGAAAGCAAATCTATATCAATCTCTTCATACGACTGTAATTGGGCCGAAAGGTGATCCGCTTGAAGTGCAAATTCGTACGAAAGAAATGCATGAGATTGCAGAATTCGGGATCGCGGCGCACTGGGCGTATAAAGAAGGAAAAACAGCAGAAACAACAGGTACATTAGAGAAGAAACTTACATGGTTCCGTCAAATATTAGAATGGCAAAATGAAGCTTCTAATGCAGAAGAGTTTATGGAGTCATTAAAAATTGATTTATTCTCTGACATGGTATTCGTCTTTACACCGAAAGGCGACGTAATGGAATTGCCACTTGGATCTGTTCCGATTGACTTTTCGTATCGCGTGCATTCAGAGATTGGAAATAAAACAATTGGTGCAAAAGTAAACGGCAAAATGGTGACACTTGATTATAAATTAAAAACTGGTGACATCATTGAAATTTTAACATCGAAACATTCGTACGGACCAAGTCAAGATTGGGTGAAACTTGCCCAAACATCTCATGCGAAAAACAAAATACGTCAATTCTTTAAGAAGCAACGTAGAGATGAAAATATTGAAAAAGGCCGTGAGCTTGTTGAGAAAGAAGTGCGTAGCCTAGAGTATGAGATGAAAGAAGTGTTAGCTCCTGACAATTTAAAACGTGTTGCTGAAAAATTCAACTTTGCAAATGAAGAAGATATGTTTGCAGCAGTTGGGTATAACGGTATCACTGCATCACAAATTGTTACACGACTAACGGACAAGTTCCGTAAGCAACGTGAAGAAGAAGAGATTGTTGAAGTTAAAGAAGTTCGTAAACCGATGAAAATTCGAAAATGGGATTCTGGCGTTAAAGTAAGTGGTGCGGACAATTTATTAATCCGCTTATCAAAATGCTGTAACCCAGTTCCGGGTGATGATATAGTTGGGTATATTACGAAAGGCCGAGGCGTATCGATTCACCGCCGTGACTGTGTAAATGTTCATACAGAAGAAGCTATAGAACGTTTATTAGAAGTAGAGTGGGAAGGTAGCCCTGAAAAAGAAATTGAGTATAACGTTGATATTGAAATTTCAGGTTATGATCGCCGTGGTTTATTAAACGAAGTATTGCAAGCTGTTACAGAGACGAAAACGTACATTTCGGCAGTTTCTGGTAGGAGTGACCGTAATAAGATGGCGACAATTAATATGTCAATCTCTATTCGTAACTTACAGCATTTGAAAAAAGTAGTAGAACGCATTAAACGTGTTCCAGAAATTTATGCAGTACGACGCATGATGCATTAATAGGGAGTGTAGAAAAGATGAGAGTTGTTTTACAACGATCAAAAGAAGCGTCTGTCACAGTAGACGGTGAGATCGTAGGACAAATTCCGTTCGGTTTAACATTACTAGTTGGCATTACGCATGAAGATACAGAAAAAGATGCAACTTACATTGCAGAAAAAATTGCGAACTTACGTATTTTTGAAGATGAGAGCGGAAAGATGAACCATTCTGTACTTGATGTAGAAGGACAAGTTCTATCAATTTCACAATTCACATTATACGGAGATTGTCGCAAGGGAAGACGTCCAAACTTTATGGATGCTGCAAAACCTGACTATGCAGAGCGTTTATATGATTTCTTTAATGAGGAAGTTCGTAAGCAAGGATTGCATGTAGAAACAGGGACGTTCGGAGCAATGATGGATGTTTCTTTAATCAATGATGGTCCGGTGACCTTAATTGTGGATAGTAAATAGTGTTGCTTAAGAAGAGAGGATGCTATCATCCTCTCTTTTTTATACATTGTTGTATGTTTTGTTCATTTATCACGCTATTTGTGGACAGTGAACCCCACGGATGAGAGGTTCAATTACTTTGGAATCAATAGCTTTTTCGTTTATGTATAACTCTCTCATCAATATGGAACAATAAAAAGTAAAACATCCATATTGAATGTGAGGGATATACGTATGCGTATGAATGAAAAAGGGCATTCTGTTACAAATGGTGCAAATCAATTGTTTAACGTGAATTTTCATGATTTTATTTCAAAAGAGCAAAACAATACTTCAATGGAGCTCGCTTCTGAGTTTGGAATTTCTCTTCAAGATGTAAAGCGTCTAAAGAAGCAGATTGAACGCTCTTAGAGTACTTGACAATCCTACTCAACAAACGTATAGTAATTTTATATTTACATATGAATATAACCGTTGATAGAGAAGAGTAAATGAGACACACATGGCAAGAGAAGAAATGTCTTAGGCTGAAAACATTTCTACATGATGACTGATTGAATGACACTCTAGAGGTTTCAACTTGAACGGCGTATATGCTTAGTAGGGATGAACGCACATTTAAGCGTTATTAAAAAAGTGGAAGCATACGTGCTTCAATTAGGGTGGCACCACGGGTATAATACTCTCGTCCCTACTGTTCAAACAGTAGAGGCGGGAGTTTTTTTATTTTTATTAAGATTAAAACAATTTGAGGAGGAACTGAATATGTCTATTCAAATCCCACGCGGAACGCAAGATATTCTTCCAGGCACTGTTGAGTTATGGCAGTATATCGAAGGGCAAGCACGCGAAATTTGCCGTCGTTACAATTATAAAGAAATTCGTACACCAATTTTTGAACACACTGAGCTATTTTTACGTGGTGTTGGTGATACGACAGATATCGTACAAAAAGAAATGTATTCATTCCAAGATCGTGGAGAGCGTAGTTTAACATTACGTCCAGAAGGTACTGCACCTGTTGTACGTTCTTACGTTGAAAACAAAATGTTCGGTGACGCAACACAACCAACGAAATTATACTATATCGGCCAAATGTTCCGTTACGAAAGACCACAAGCAGGTCGCTATCGTCAATTCGTACAATTCGGTATTGAAGCAATTGGTAGTAACGATCCTGCAATTGATGCAGAAGTAATTGCACTTGCTGTAGAGTTTTACCGCGGCATCGGCTTAAAAAATATTAAAGTTGTATTAAACAGCTTAGGTGATGCAGCGAGCCGTCAAGCGCACCGTGATGCGTTAATCGCACACTTCGAGCCGCGTATCGGCGAGTTCTGTTCTGACTGTCAATCTCGTTTAGAAAAGAACCCTCTTCGTATTTTAGATTGTAAGAAGGACCGTAACCATGAATTAATGGGAACAGCACCATCTATTACAGAATACTTAAACGAAGATTCAGCAGTGTACTACGACAAAGTTCAAGAACTATTAACGATGATGGATGTTCCATTTGAAAAAGATCCGAACTTAGTACGTGGTTTAGACTACTATCAACATACTGTTTTTGAAATTATGAGTGAAGCAGAAGGATTCGGTGCTATCACTACATTAAGCGGTGGTGGACGTTATAACGGACTTGTACAAGAAATCGGTGGACCAGAAATGCCAGGTATCGGTTTTGCAATGAGTATTGAACGTTTAATTATGGCACTAAAAGCTGAAAACATCGAATTACCAATTGAACATAGTATCGATTGTTACGTTGTAGCTCTTGGTGAAAAAGCAAAAGACCATGCTGCGAAAGTTGCGTTTGATCTTCGTAAAGCTGGATTATCAGTTGAAAAAGATTATTTAGATCGCAAAATGAAAGCACAATTTAAATCAGCAGATCGTCTAAAAGCGAAATTTGTAGCTGTATTAGGGGAAGATGAGCTAGATAAAGGCATCATTAACTTAAAAGATATGGCAACAGGCGAACAAGAAGAAGTAGCATTAGATGTATTTGCTTCATACGTAGCAGAGAAATTAATATAGGGGGAACTTACAGTGGCTGAAAGAACACATGCATGTGGAAAAGTAACAGTAGAAGCAGTTGGACAAACAGTTCAATTAAAAGGTTGGGTACAAAAACGCCGTGATTTAGGTGGATTAATCTTTATCGACTTACGTGACCGTACAGGTATCGTACAAGTTGTATTTAACCCAGAAACATCAAAAGAAGCGCTAGAAGTAGCAGAAACAATTCGTAGCGAGTACGTATTACACGTAGAAGGTACAGTTGTTGAGCGTGGTGAAGGCGCAATTAATGACAATATGGCAACTGGTCGTATTGAAGTACAAGCAACGAAAGTAAACGTATTAAATGCAGCGAAAACAACGCCAATCATTATTGCTGATGATACAGATGCATCAGAAGATGTGCGTTTAAAATATCGTTATTTAGACTTACGTCGTCCTGTAATGTTCAACACATTCAAAATGCGTCACGACGTAACGAAAACAATTCGTAACTTCTTAGACACAGAAGATTTCTTAGAAGTGGAAACACCAATTTTAACGAAGAGCACACCAGAAGGAGCTCGTGACTATTTAGTACCAAGTCGTGTACATGATGGTGAATTCTATGCATTACCACAGTCTCCACAGTTATTTAAACAGCTTCTTATGGTCGGCGGATTTGAGCGTTACTATCAAGTAGCACGTTGTTTCCGTGACGAAGATTTACGTGCAGACCGTCAACCAGAATTCACGCAAATCGATATCGAAGCTTCATTCTTAACACAAGATGAAATTTTAGATATGATGGAGCGCATGATGACGAAAGTTATGAAGGATGCAAAAGGTGTAGAAGTGAGTGCACCATTCCCTCGTATGAAATACGCTGATGCAATGGCTCGTTACGGTTCTGATAAGCCAGATACACGCTTTGAAATGGAACTAACAGACCTATCTGAATTTGCAGCAGGTTGTGGATTTAAAGTATTTACAAGTGCTGTAGAAAGCGGCGGACAAGTAAAAGCAATTAATGCAAAAGGTGCTGCGAGCAAATACTCTCGTAAAGATATTGATGCATTAACTGAATTCGTAAAAGTATACGGTGCAAAAGGTCTAGCTTGGCTTAAAGTTGAAGAAGACGGCTTAAAAGGACCGATTGCGAAATTCTTCGGTGAAGAAGAAGCAAACGCGTTAATGGCTACATTAGAAGCTACTGCTGGCGATTTATTACTATTCGTAGCAGATAAGAAAAGCGTTGTTGCAGATAGCTTAGGTGCACTTCGTTTACGTCTAGGTAAAGAGCTTGAGTTAATTGACGAAAGTAAATTTAACTTCCTATGGGTAACTGATTGGCCACTTCTTGAGTACGATGAAGATGCAGATCGTTACTTCGCAGCTCACCACCCATTCACAATGCCATTCCGTGAAGACGTTGAGCTATTAGAAACAGCACCAGAAAAAGCACGTGCACAAGCATATGACCTTGTATTAAACGGTTATGAGCTTGGTGGTGGATCACTTCGTATTTACGAGCGTGACGTACAAGAAAAAATGTTCAAAGCACTTGGATTCTCACAAGAAGAAGCACAAGAGCAATTCGGATTCTTATTAGAAGCATTTGAATATGGTACGCCACCACACGGCGGTATCGCATTAGGTTTAGACCGTCTTGTTATGTTACTTGCAGGCCGTACGAACCTTCGTGATACAATTGCATTCCCGAAAACAGCAAGCGCAAGCTGCTTATTAACAGAAGCTCCAAGCCCAGTTGCAGAAGCACAGCTTGAAGAGTTAAGCTTAAAATTGAGCGTGAAAGAAGAGAAGTAAGAGAAGTAAAAATAAGGTCTAGATGGTTATACTAATACCATCTAGACTTTTTTAATGGATAATTGAGAGAAGAGGTAAAAGCGCGGTTTACACTATGCTTTCCTTCTCGAAATATGTATTTTTAGGAATTCTATAACTTTTTCTATACAAATAGTCGGAAAAACGCTAGAATACATGGTAGACCATTTTTGTAATAGGAGTGTAGAGCTGAATGTTACATCAATTTTCACGTAATGAATTAGCCTTCGGTAAAGAAGGACTTGAAATATTAAAAAATAGTACAGTCGGTATTTTAGGAATTGGCGGCGTAGGGTCATTTTCGGCAGAGGCGTTAGCGCGTTCTGGCGTTGGGCGTCTCGTATTAGTTGATAAAGACGTTGTAGATATTACAAACGTAAACCGTCAAATTCACGCGTTAGTATCTACTGTAGGACGTTCAAAAGTAGAATTAATGAAAGAGCGTATCGCAGATATTAATCCAGAGTGTGAAGTAATTGGACTAGAAATGTTTTATACTGATGAAACATATGAAGAGTTTTTCAAACATGGCTTGGATTTCGTAGTAGATGCATCTGATACGATTACGTTCAAAATTCATTTAATTAAACAATGTTTACGTCGTAAAATTAAAATTATCTCATGTATGGGTGCGGCAAATAAAATGGACCCAACTCGTTTCCGTATTGCGGACATCTCTAAAACACATACAGATCCAATTGCGAAAGTAATTCGTACGAAGCTTCGTAAAGAGGGTATTAAAAAAGGTGTAAAAGTTGTCTTCTCTGACGAAAACCCAATCGTAATTCGTGAAGAAGTACGTAAAGAAATCGTACCAGACGAAAATGCAAAAATTCGTAAAGCGAAATTACCACCTTCATCAAATGCATTCGTACCATCTGTGGCAGGCTTAATTATGGCAAGTCATGTTGTACGTGAACGCATTAAAAACGTAGAAGTGAAACGTGTAGGGCAAGAATAAAGTAAAAGCATATACCCATTTCGGATATATGCTTTTTTGTATGTATTAAAGAAATATGGATATTTGCATTACTACTAGTTCAAATGTAAGCAAAGCTAGTAAGTAATGATCATATTTATCTGATGTATAGGCGGACGTCTTTTTTAAAATGTTAATGGTGAAAAGAGCTAAAGTTAGGACGAGAACACCGAGTGTTATTTTGAAGACTATTAATGAAATAGTAACCATCTCCCTTAAAAGATATATGTTTATAATAACATTTTAGTAAAAAATATCCAATTATTATCCGGGAGTTTTCTTGTATGACAGGGAGGCATATTTCGTCAATTTTTGTCGGTAAATCGATGTAATTTCATGTGCCAATATACTCTTTAACGAAGAAAAAAAGGGATGTCACTTAGTCAAAAAAGTGACATCCCTTTTCTAATTCTCAGCAGAATATATAATATCTAAATTTCCATTTTGATCTGTCTTGAAAATGGGAGCAATCTGTTCTTCTTGTTCTTCAACGGAAACGAGTTTTCGAGCACGGTCCATAATTCTAACAAGCATTGCATAATCTTCTTCGATTGCTTGTTGTTTTTTTGAGAGTACTGCTAATTTTGCTTCGAGTTCATGATTCGTTTTTTGCAGGGATGTGAGCTGAGCTTGTAATACGTCATTTTCAGTTTGTAACTTTGCGAGTGAAGGGTTATTGTGCTCTAAGTTTTGCAAAAATGAAATGACACTTTGCATTGTAAGTTCTTGTTTATTTGGCGTAATATCTTCTGAAAACTCGGCATCGATTACGAGTTGTTTCGTTTGCGTGAAATGCTCTTTTTCTATTTTAGCTTCAGAGCGTTTTAATTCTTTACGTTGTTTTTTTGCAAGTTGCACCGCATCTTCGTAATTCGGTCGTACTTCAGCATTCCATCGAAAGCCGCAAGCTGCTGAAGTGCGGTTCAATGTATCGCCGACTTCATCGAATGCTTTTATTTGTGTACTGCCGCTACGAATATGTCGTAAAACAGTTTCTGCTAAAAGGAGATCGTCTTCTTTTGTCCATGCATCTTGACGTGTTTTCATAAGCGAAGCCTCCATAATGGTGACGTTTTCGCTTATGTTACCCTTTATTTTTCGTTTTATTCGAACTTTGTAATCTTTCATATACAGTAGAAAGTGCTTGCTCAAATTTCCCTGTCGTTTTCGGTTTATAATATTGTTTGTTTTTAATTTTATCAGGTAAGTATTGTTGTTGTACCCAGCCATTTGGATTGTCGTGTGGATATAAGTATCCAATGCCTCTGCCAAGTGATTCTGCGCCTTTGTAATGACTATCTTTTAAATGACTTGGGATGTCGCCTGTTTGACCGTTACGTAAATCGTGTAGTGCAGCATCAAGTGCTTTATAAGCTGAGTTTGATTTTGGTGATAGGCAAAGCTCGATAACAGCATTTGCAAGTGGTATGCGTGCCTCTGGGAATCCAACTCGTTCAGCTGATTCTATAGCTGCTAGTGTACGCGGTCCGGCTTGTGGGCTAGCAAGTCCGATATCTTCATATGCCATAATAAGAAGCCGTCTACCAATGCTCTGTAAATCACCAGCTTCAATAAGGCGTGCTAAATAATGAAGTGCTGCATTTACATCACTTCCGCGCACCGATTTTTGAAATGCCGATAATACATCATAATGAGCATCTCCACCTTTGTCGTGAACGAAGCTCTTTTTTTGTAAGCATTCTTCTGCGATTTCTAGCGTAATTTCCGCAGCTTTGTCATCTGTTGTAAAGCTAGATAAAACAGCTAGTTCAAGTGCGTTATAAGCGGAACGCATATCTCCGCCTGATGCATTTGCAAAGTGATGTAATGCTTCAGGCGTAACAGTTACATCATATTCTCCAAGACCTTTTTCTTTATCTTCAAGTGCTCGTTTTAAGCCAATTAAAAGATCATCTTCTGTTAATGCGTGTAATTCGAAGATTTGACAACGACTTCGAATAGCAGAATTAATAGCATGGAAAGGATTACTCGTCGTTGCACCAATTAAGGTAAGGAGTCCACTTTCTAAATGAGGTAATAGAAAATCCTGTTTTGCTTTATCTAGACGGTGTACTTCATCTAAAATTAAAACAAGGTGTCGATGCATCTTTGCCTCTTGTACGACAACTTCCATATCTTTTTTATTATGAGTAACAGCATTTAATAGGCGAAAAGGGGTTCCGGTACTCCCTGCAATTGCGCTCGCAATGGATGTTTTTCCAGTGCCTGGAGGACCGTATAAAATCATAGATTGAAAATGATTTGCTTGGACCATTCGCCATAAAATCTTTCCTTCACCAACTAAATGTTGTTGTCCGATAATTTCTTGAATATTTGTAGGGCGCATTCGATGTGCGAGTGGTTGTTTCATTTTTACCGTCTCCCTTAATGTATAATCTCTTTCTATCGTATCATTTTTTTTAGTGGAATTTGAAATAGGATGCCGTTTTGTGGGAAAAATGAATATTAATATTTTCATTTTTCTTTCAATTGTAATAATTTCCGAGTTTTTCAATGTGATTTTATGTTATCATTTTGATACACAAGTTGAAATTTCTTATAATACTATATTATGCTATAATTTCATAGGATTTTAAATTGTGTTCTTTTATAAATAAGATATAACCAATAGAAGTGAAAATTTGAAAAGAGGTGCAAAATAGATGAAGATTTCAACGAAAGGCCGCTACGGCTTAACAATTATGATCGATCTTGCAAAAAAGTTTGGTGAAGGTCCGATTTCCTTAAAATCAATTGCGCAGGCACATGACTTATCGGAACATTACTTAGAGCAGTTAATTTCACCACTTCGTAACGCTCGTCTAGTAAAGAGTACGCGCGGGGCATATGGCGGATATGTATTGTCAGACCAGCCAGCTAACATTACAGCTGGGGATGTAATCCGTGTACTAGAGGGTCCAATTAGTGTTGTAGAAATGATAGAAGAAGAAGAACCAGCACAACGCCAATTATGGATGCGTGTTCGTGATGCGGTGCAAGAAGTGTTAGATAGTACAACGTTAGAAGATTTAGTACGTTATGAGGAAGAAAATCACGGGGGCTATATGTTTTACATTTAATTCCTTGTGAAACGATTTGGAAAGAAGGAGATTTAATGGAACGCATTTACTTAGATCATGCTGCGACATCTCCGACTCACCCAGAAGTGGTCGAAAAGATGATTCCATATATGACAGAAATATTCGGGAACCCGTCTAGTATTCACTTTTATGGACGTCAAACGCGCCATGCAGTAGATGGGGCGAGACGTGTGTGTGCACGTAGCATTCATGCGAATTCGAATGAAATTATATTTACGAGTGGTGGTACAGAAGCTGATAATTTAGCACTTATTGGTGTAGCACGTGCGAATCGTCATAAAGGTAACCATATTATAACGACGCAAATTGAACATCACGCAATTCTGCATACGTGTGAATTGTTAGAGCGTGAAGGGTTTGAAGTCACATATTTACCTGTTGATGAAACAGGACGCGTTCAAGTTTCTGACATACAAAAGGCATTAACAGAAGAGACAATTCTTGTATCCGTTATGTTTGGGAATAATGAAGTTGGAACGATGCAATCAATTGCGGAAATAGGTAAGCTGTTAAAAGAGCATCAAGCTTATTTCCATACAGATGCGGTACAAGCTTACGGATTAGTAGAAATAGATGTGAAAGAGTTTGGCATTGATTTATTATCGATTTCAGCTCATAAAATTAATGGGCCAAAAGGTGTAGGGTTCCTATTCGCTGGTGCAAATGTGAAATTTGAACCGTTATTAATAGGCGGGGAGCAAGAAAGAAAACGCCGTGCTGGTACTGAAAATGTACCGAGTATCGTTGGTTTACAGCAAGCAATTTTGCTAGCTGAAAAAACTCGTGAGCAAAAAAATGCCCAATATGAAGAGTTTAAAGATATAATGGTATCTGTCTTCAAAAATGAAGACATTACTTTCGAGGTAAACGGAAACTTAGAATATCGCTTACCGCATGTGCTTAATATTAGTTTTACAGGAATGAACATTGAACCGTTTCTTGTGAACTTAGACTTAGCTGGCATTGCGGTATCAAGTGGTTCTGCTTGTACAGCTGGTTCGATTGATCCATCACATGTATTAGTAGCGATGTTCGGAAAAGACTCCGATCAAATACGTTCATCCGTACGCTTTAGTTTCGGACTTGGAAATACGAAAGAGCAAATTGAGAAAGCGGCGTACGAAACAGTGAAAATCGTGAAGCGATTAACACAAAATTAGCATAGGAGGTGACATGATGAACAAACTACCTCAAGAAACACGCGTTGTCATCGGGATGTCTGGTGGCGTCGATTCATCTGTAGCAGCCCTTTTATTAAAAGAGCAAGGTTATGATGTAATCGGAATTTTTATGAAAAACTGGGATGATACAGATGAGAATGGTGTCTGCACAGCAACAGAAGATTACAATGATGTAATTGAAGTGTGTAACCAAATTGGCATTCCGTATTATGCAGTAAACTTTGAAAAACAATACTGGGATAAAGTATTTACGTACTTCTTAGATGAGTACCGAGCTGGTCGTACACCAAACCCAGATGTAATGTGTAATAAAGAAATTAAATTTAAAGCATTTTTAGAGCATGCAATTGCGCTTGGTGCTGATTATGTAGCGACAGGTCATTATGCACGCGTTGCTTATATGGACGGCGAATATAAAATGCTTCGCGGCGTTGATGACAATAAAGACCAAACGTATTTCTTAAATCAATTAAGCCAAGAGCAATTATCAAAAACAATGTTCCCGCTCGGTGAACTGAAGAAACCGCAAATTCGTGAAATGGCGAAAGAAGCTGGTTTAGCGACAGCGGCGAAGAAAGATAGTACTGGTATTTGCTTCATTGGTGAGCGTAACTTTAAAGATTTCTTAAGTAATTATTTACCAGCACAACCAGGTGTGATGCAAACATTATCTGGTGAAGTGAAAGGAAAGCATGACGGTTTAATGTACTATACAATTGGACAACGTCATGGCCTTGGTATTGGTGGTAACGGTGATCCGTGGTTTGCTGTTGGGAAAAACCTGAAAGAAAACATTTTATATGTTGACCAAGGATTCCATAACGAACTGCTATATGGTGATGAAGTTATTGCTACGAATATTGGCTGGGTAAGTAATGAAGCGAAGGAAAAAGAATTTAAATGCACAGCGAAATTCCGTTATCGTCAAGAAGACAATAAAGTAACGGTTCAAATCGTTGATGAAAATACAGTTCGCATTCTTTGTGACGAGCCAATTCGTGCAATTACACCAGGACAAGCAGTTGTTTTCTATGATGGAGATGAGTGCTTAGGCGGTGCTACAATTGATGAAGTGTACCGTAGCGGTAAGAAATTGGATTATTTAGGATAAAAAGAGAAGCCTCTGCCGATTCGCGGTTAGAGGTTTCTTTTACATAAAGCGAATTTTCGTTCGCTTGGAAAATACATTCTTTGTTATAATTTGTTGTAGAGGTGAAGGACATGTCAAACAAACTTGAAACAGGTATTCAATATATGCAAGAAGGAAACTGGGAAGAAGCTGCTAAAAATTTCACAGAAGCAATCGAAGAAAATCCGAAAGATGCGCTTGGATACATTAATTTTGCGAACTTATTAGATGTACTAGGTGATAGTGAAAGAGCAATTTTGTTTTATAAACGTGCATTAGAGTTAGATGATAAATCTGCTGCTGCTTATTATGGATTAGGAAACGTATATTACGGTCAAGAGCAATTTGCAGAGGCTAAAGCTGTATTTGAACAAGCGATGCAAGCTGGATTACAATCAGCTGATGTAACATTTATGCTAGGTATTACACATGTGCAACTTGGAAATGATCGTCTTGCGCTGCCATTTTTACAAAGAGCAACAGAATTAGATGAAAACGATGTAGAAGCTATGTTCCAGTGCGGACTTTGCTTTGCGCGTTTAGAACATATTCAAGAGGCGAAACCTTATTTTGAAAAGGTATTAGAAATGGATGAAGAGCATGCAGATGCGTATTATAATTTAGGTGTTGCGTACGTATTTGAAGAAAATAACGAGAAGGCTCTTGCTTTATTTAAGAAAGCAACTGAAATTCAACCAGATCACTTTTTAGCTGGTAATGGTGTTCGTTTATTAGAGCAAGAAGCTGAATAAGATGAAAATATAGTTTAATGGGTAGTTATCCCTCATCTAAAAAGGTGGGGGATGTACTGCTCATTAAAGTGAAATGAAATCGGAAAGGAGAGGAAGAATGGGAAATCAACATGCAATGGATTTGTTTGAGGAAGAGAAAAAGTTTATAAAAGCGCAAGTTCTTCATACCATTTTCCACAACGAAGAAAACCTCTATTCCGTTGTCAGTATGAAAGTCATTGAAACGAATGAAACGTACGACGAAAAAAAAGTGATGATAAACGGTCATTTTCCCCGCATGCATGAAGATGAAGTGTTTACATTGACAGGGCATTTTAAAGACCATCCGAAGTATGGGAAACAATATTTAGTTGAAACGTTTAAGAAAGAATTACCGCAAACAAAAGCTGGTATGGTGCAATATTTAGCGAGTGATTTATTTAAAGGGATAGGAAAGCGTACAGCTGAAAAAATTGTGGACCATCTTGGGGAACATGCCATTTCTAAAATTATGGATGATCCTGATGCGCTAAATGGTGTTGTCAACAAACAAAAAGCTCAGGAAATATATGAGACGATTGTTGAACATCAAGGGCTAGAGAAAGTAATGAGCTTTTTAAATGGCTACGGTTTTGGAACGAAGCTTTCTATTAAGATCTACCAACAATATAAAGAGATGACATTAGAAGTGATCCGTAATAATCCATATCAGCTTATTGAAGAAGTGGATGGTATTGGATTTGGAAGAGCGGATGATATAGGACGTGCGTTAGGGATATCGGGTAATCATGATGATCGTGTACGTGCGGGATGTTTTTATACGTTAGAAAATGTATCATTACAACTTGGTCACGTTTATATGGGGAAAGATCAACTCGTAAGAGAAACGATGTCACTTTTAAATAATCAAGAAGGAAGAGTGACAGAAGAAGATATTGTAGGTTGCGTTGAAATGATGCAAAGTGAAGGGAAAGTTATCATAGAAGAAGAACGAGTGTATTTAGCTTCGTTATTCTACTCTGAAAAAGGTGTTGTAAAGTCTATCCGCAGGCTCATGAATCAAGAGGAAACACCTTCATTTCCTGAAGCAGAAGTGTTAAAGACGTTAGGTCAAATTGAAGAACAACTGAATGTACAGTATGCACCATTTCAGCAAGAAGCGATTCAAACGGCACTTCATAAACCGATGATGTTATTGACAGGTGGACCGGGAACAGGGAAGACAACAGTTATTAAAGGAATTGTTGAAATGTATGCATCACTTCACGGGCTATCGTTAAATCCGAATGAATACAGTGATGATAATCCATTTCCGATATTATTAACGGCTCCAACAGGAAGAGCGGCGAAGCGAATGAGTGAATCAACAGGGCTTCCAGCTTGTACAATTCACCGTTTACTTGGCTGGACGCCAGAAGGGTCTTTCCAGCGTAATGAAACGGATCCGGTACAAGGGAAATTACTCATTATTGATGAATTTTCAATGGTTGATATTTGGCTTGCAAATCAGCTGTTTAAGTCATTGCCGACTAATATTCAAGTTATCGTTGTAGGTGATGAAGATCAATTACCATCCGTAGGCCCTGGACAAGTGTTGAAAGACTTATTGAATGCAGGTGCAGTTCCGACAGTAAAGCTTACTGAAATTTATCGTCAAGCGGAAGGCTCATCTGTTATTCAACTTGCCCATGCGATAAAAAATGGAACGCTCCCACCGGATTTAGCGCAAAATCAAAAAGATCGTTCATTTATCGGGTGTACAGGAGCTCAAATTGTTGAGGTTGTTAAGAAGGTTTGTGACAATGCTAAGACAAAAGGGTTTAGCGCAAGAGATGTACAAGTATTGGCGCCGATGTACCGTGGGCCTGCTGGTATTAATGTACTAAACGAAGCGTTGCAAGAAGTGTTTAATCCGAAAAGGGAAAAGAGTAAAGAAATTGCTTACGGTGATGTTGTATACCGAAGAGGCGATAAAGTATTGCAGCTCGTTAATCAGCCGGAGAGCCAAGTGTTTAATGGGGATATTGGAGAAATTGTTTCGGTGTTTTATGCGAAAGAAAACGTTGAGCAACAAGATATGATTATCGTTTCATTTGATGGAATTGAAGTAACGTATACAAAGCCAGATTTAAATCAAATTACACATGCCTATTGCTGTTCGATTCATAAGTCGCAAGGTAGTGAGTTCCCAATCGTAATCATGCCGATAGTAAAAAGTTACAATCGTATGTTACGTCGTAATTTAATTTATACTGGTATTACAAGAAGTAAGAAGTTCCTTATTATTTGCGGGGAGGAAGCCGCATTCCAGTCTGGTGTAAATCGCCTTGATGATGCAATGCGTCAAACGACTTTAGCGAGTCGCTTGCAAGAATCACAAGGAGAAGTACAGATGGTAACAGTTAATGGTGAAGAAATGGACGTGGAAAACATTTCACCGTATGATTTCATGTAACAAGGTGAAATTATATAGTGAAACTTTCAAACGTATAACGTTGAAAGGCTCCAGCAATGTATAAATGAATGCGGTTTGGACATAATGGCGAATAGAATCTGGGAGACTGTAAGGAGATGAAAGCCATATGTTCATTTGTCCAAATTGCAAAGGGAAAGACATTGGAAAAATAGGTGTCAACCAATTTTATTGCTGGAATTGTTATATCGAATTATCGGTTTCAAAGGGGAAAATCCATACGCATCAAGTAGAAGAAGATGGTTCATTAAGCTCACTTGATGATTTATTTGATGAGAACGAAAGAACGATCGGATAACGAAAAGGGGGATTTACTTTGAATCTACGCAATTCATTAATCGCATTAGGTGTTGGAGCGGCAGCATACCAATATGCTCGCAAGCAAGATGTATTTTCAAAACGCAATATGAAAAAAGCACGTAAGATGATTAAATCTTATCTATAAGCGCAAAAAACTCCCTTCATCATAAGGGAGTTTTTTTATGCACTTGTATGCAAATATAAAAGTCCAATTTCAGAGAAGAGATAAGATAGGCCGTAACATCCAACGCCAAGCATTCCGTAATGAAATAATTGCTTCGCTCTTTCTTTTCGTGAGGAACGAATAAAGAAACCTTTCCAAATACCAAACCCGATACAAACCCATTCAAGAATCATAAAAAGTGCTGATAATACGAGCATAAATAAAACCATCATGAACCCTCCTGATTATATTGTTTCATGCTGCATTCTCAGGGGTGGTTGTCCTTGTTATGTTATGTATATGTACGTCTTTACAAAACAGTATGGTCTGGATAAAAAGATTTTAAAACTTTTGCACATAACCTACCCTATTTATTTTCAAAATAAAGGTGGAGGAGGTTTTTCGTGTGAAGAATCTTAAAATTATTTGGATATATCGTTTAGGGTTATTGTTACTCGTATTTCTTTGCTTGCTCGTCTTTTTAAAAATTAAGCCGCTATGGGCACCGATTATTTTTGTATTTAAAGTGGCCATTACACCGTTTCTTATTGCGTGTTTTATTGCGTATTTATTGCATCCTTTAATTGAAAAAATTCATAAGGAAGGGATGCCACGCACACTCGCTATTTTGCTCATTTACATCCTTTTCTTTGGTGGAATTGGTTATGGAATTTATAAAGGAACGCCAGTTGTGATTAAGCAATTACAAGAAATCAATGAACAATTCCCGCAGTTTACAAAAATGTATGATTCTTGGATGGATGGCGTTACGGAACAAACAGCGAATTTCCCTTCATTTATTCATGAAAAGGTGAAACAAATTTTTGGTGGGGTAGAAACGAAGATACAATCACTTTTGAATAAAGTGATGAGCACAGCTCGTGGTGTACTCGATTCGTTACTCATTATTTTTTTAATACCGTTCATTGTATTTTACATATTAAAAGATTACGGTGAGTTTTATCATCTCTTTTGGAAACTAGTCCCGAGTAAGTGGCGGAGTACTGGGCAAATGCTAGCGAAAGAAATTGATAAGTCACTCGGAAGTTATATTCGAGGGCAGTTATTTGTTTGCTTAGTATTAGGGGGCGTATCTGTTCTTTCTTTTTGGTTTATCGGTATGAAATATCCATTATTACTCGGCATTATTATTGGGGTAACGGATATAATCCCGTACTTCGGTCCGATTTTAGGAGCAATCCCGACATTAATGATTGCGGCAACGGTATCAACGAGTTTACTTATTAAGGCGGGAATTACGATTGCTATTTTGCAATTTTTGGAAAGTAACATTTTATCCCCTTACATCGTTGGTAAGTCGCTTCGTATGCATCCTGTTATTATTATGCTGGCATTACTAGTTGGAGGAGAAGTGGCAGGAATTGTAGGATTACTCATATCAGTTCCAATTTTAGCAGTCATTCGTACAGTGATCGTTCATGTAAGGCCTCTTTGGAAAAAAGAAAATGTGTAATAAGAAAGCCCTCTACCTATAAAGGTAGAGAGCTTTCATTATTTTGAGAGTTGCTCGTGTATTTGTTGAACGAGAGAGCTTACATCATTTGTTTGAATATGTTTTATTTTTTTCCATTCATTATCATACATAAAGATAATTTGATTGCTGAAAAGACGCTTTTGTTCTTTTAGGTCAGAAATTTTTTCGAAAGAGTACTCCTCGAATAATGGATTCTTACTTACATCTGGTCCATAAAAGAAGAGCCGTTTGTTCGTTAAAATTAACAGCCCCGGCCTTGCGACGGAACGATAAATAAATATATCTAATGAACATGCTACGTAAAACAATATTGTTTCGTCAGTCGTTAATATAGTTTTTGCTTTGCTTAATAAGGTTGTCATTGTAATCGCTCCTTTATTGTTGATAATTTAATTATAACGAAAATATAATATTCAGAAAAGTTCGTAAGGATAGTACAATTTGTTAATACATGCATAATATATGAAAAGGCTGTTAAGAATGACTAGTAGAATAGCTATGATTAATAAGCAATTGATATAATATAAATGATTATCTACATTGACAAACTTAAGAGAATTCTATTATATTTAGTCATATAATACATTAAATCAATGACGGAACAAGTACGTTACAGTCCATTTATAGAGAGAAGCTTCCATATGGCTGAAAGAAGCTTTAAATGAAGGGTAACAGAAAGCTAATCCTGAGAGCAGCTAATCACTGCCGTTTTGCCACGTTACGGCACCATGAGGTGATGAGTTGATTGTTATAGTAATCAATTCATAATTAGGGTGGTATCGCGAGTTAACTCTCGTCCCTTTTATAGGGGCGGGAGTTTTTTATATTTAAGGAGGAAAATACAATGAAACAACTAACAGGCGCACAAATTCGTCAAATGTTTTTAGACTTTTTCCAAGAAAAAGGACATGCAGTAGAACCTAGTGCATCACTAGTTCCACATGAGGATCCATCTCTTTTATGGATTAACAGTGGTGTAGCAACATTAAAAAAATATTTTGATGGACGTGTAATCCCGCAAAATCCACGTATTACAAATGCTCAAAAATCAATTCGTACAAACGATATTGAAAACGTAGGGAAAACAGCTCGTCACCATACATTCTTTGAAATGTTAGGGAACTTCTCAATCGGTGATTACTTTAAAGAAGAAGCAATTACTTGGGCTTGGGAGTTCTTAACGAGCGACAAATGGATCGGATTCGATAAAGAATTACTTTCAGTTACAATCCATCCAGAAGATGAAGAAGCATTCACAATTTGGAATGAGAAAATGGGTGTCCCAAAAGAGCGCATCATCCGTTTAGAAGAAAACTTCTGGGATATCGGTGAAGGACCAAGTGGACCGAATACAGAGATTTTCTATGACCGCGGAGAAGCTTACGGTAATGACTTTAGTGACCCAGAATTATATCCAGGCGGAGAAAATGAGCGTTACTTAGAAGTATGGAACCTTGTATTCTCTCAATTTAACCATAATCCAGATGGTTCATATACACCACTTCCTAAGAAGAACATCGATACAGGGATGGGTCTAGAGCGTATGACATCTATCGTTCAAGATGTACCTACAAACTTTGACACAGACTTATTCATGCCGATGATTGGCGCAACAGAATCAATCTCTGGTGAGAAGTATCGTAATGGTGACTTAGAAAAAGATATGGCGTTTAAAGTAATTGCTGACCATATCCGTACAGTAACATTTGCTGTTGGTGACGGTGCTCTTCCATCTAACGAAGGCCGTGGTTATGTATTACGTCGTTTATTACGCCGCGCTGTTCGTTATTCGAAGAAATTAAACATCAACCGTCCATTCATGTTTGAATTAGTGCCGGTTGTTGGAGAAGTAATGAAAGACTTCTACCCAGAAGTACTTGAGAAGAAAGATTTCATCGCAAAAGTTGTGAAAAACGAAGAAGAGCGTTTCCACGAAACACTTCATGATGGTGAAGCAATTTTAGCTGAAGTTATCACAAAAGCAAAAGAAGAAAAAACAACTGTTATTTCTGGAGTAGATGCATTCCGTCTATATGACACATACGGTTTCCCAATTGAATTAACAGAAGAATATGCAGAAGAAGCTGGCATGACAGTTGATCAAGAAGGCTTTGAAAATGAAATGGAAAAACAACGTGAGCGTGCACGTGCTGCTCGTCAAGACGTTGACTCTATGCAAGTTCAAGGCGGTGTCCTTGGAGAAGTGAAAGTAGCGAGTGAGTTCGTTGGTTACGGTACAGTTGCAACAGAAAGTAACGTTGTTGCACTTGTGAAAAACGGCGAATACACAGACAGCTTACAAGCTGGTGAAGAAGGACAATTAATGCTTGATGTAACACCATTCTATGCTGAAAGCGGTGGACAAATTGCAGACCGTGGTTACCTTCTTGCTGACGGCGTGAAAGTTCTTGTAAAAGACGTACAAAAAGCACCAAACGGCCAAAACTTGCACAAAGTTGTTGTTGAAGAAGGCACATTAACGAAAGATGCTGCTGTGAAAGCTATCATTGATACAAAGAACCGTAGTAGTGTTGTGAAAAACCATACAGCAACTCACTTACTACACCAAGCATTAAAAGACGTACTTGGAACGCACGTAAACCAAGCGGGTTCTCTTGTAACTTCTGAACGTTTACGCTTTGACTTCTCTCACTTCGGTCAAGTACAAGCTGACGAATTAGAAAAAATTGAGCGTATCGTAAACGAGAAAATTTGGGAAAGTATTGATGTTGAGATTTCTCAAAAAGCAATCGAAGAAGCGAAAGAAATGGGCGCAATGGCATTATTCGGTGAAAAATACGGTGATGTTGTACGCGTTGTACAAGTTGGCGATTACAGCTTAGAGCTTTGCGGTGGTTGTCACGTTGATAACACAGCTTCTATCGGTATTTTCAAAATCGTTGCTGAGTCTGGTATTGGTGCAGGAACTCGTCGTATTGAGGCGGTAACTGGTAAGTCTGCATACGAATTAATGAACGATCAAGTAGGTTTATTAAAAGAAGCAGCAGGAAAAATGAAAACAAATCCGAAAGATATTTTAACAAGAGTAGATGGTTTATTTGCTGAAGTAAAACAACTTCAAAAAGAAAATGAATCTCTTGCAGCAAAATTAAGCAATATTGAAGCTGGAAACTTAACTGATTCAGTAATGACAGTTGATGGCGTGAACGTATTAGCAGCAAAAGTAAATGTTGCAGATATGAACAACTTACGTACGATGATGGATGACCTAAAAAATAAATTAGAATCTGCAGTTGTCGTATTAGCGTCTGTAAGTGATGATAAAGTAAACATCTTAGCTGGCGTAACGAAAGATTTAATTAGCCAAGGATACCATGCTGGTAAACTTGTGAAAGAAGTAGCTTCTCGTTGTGGCGGCGGTGGTGGTGGCCGTCCTGATATGGCACAAGCGGGCGGTAAAAACCCAGCGCAAGTTGAGGAAGCTTTAGCATTTGTACAAGAGTACGTTAAATCTGTTTCAAAATAAAGAGATAGTAGTGTACAATGGTAGGGAGAGGAGAAGTTCTTCTCCCTATACTTACTATATAAGTGAGGTGCTTGAAATGGACGGTTTTGATAAAACAATGAAGTTTAGCATTCAAGATGAAAAACAGAGTGTCCATGTAAATGATGTACTTTTAACTGTGTATGATGCACTTCAAGAAAAAGGTTATAATCCGATTAACCAAATCGTCGGTTATTTATTAAGTGGAGACCCAGCATACATACCTCGCCATAAAGATGCACGAAGCATCATTCGCAAGCTTGAACGTGATGAGTTAATTGAAGAGCTTGTGAAGTCTTACTTGAAACATCATCGTGAGGAGTAATTTATGCGGATATTAGGTTTAGATGTAGGTACAAAAACAGTCGGAGTTGCGATGAGCGACGAAATGGGCTGGACAGCGCAAGGACTGGAAACAATCAGGATTAACGAAGAACGAGGCCACTTTGGTTTTGATCGTATTTCTGAGTTAGTAAAGCAGTACAATGTGGACAAAATAGTAGTAGGTTTACCTAAAAATATGAATGGTACAATTGGCCCACGTGGTGAAGCGTGCCAACAATTTGCAGAAAACCTACGAGAGCTGTTACAATTAGACGTTGTAATGTGGGACGAGCGTTTGTCGACGATGGCAGCGGAACGTCTGCTCATTTCAGCTGATGTAAGCCGTAAGAAGCGAAAGCAAGTAATCGATAAGATGGCTGCAGTCGTAATCTTACAAGGATTTTTAGATAGTAAATAAGAGGTGACCAAAATGGAAGAAAATCAAATTACAATTGTAGACGAAAAAGGTAACGAACATTTATGTGAAATTATTTTCACTTTTGATGCTGAAAAATTTGGCAAAAAATCATACGTAGTCTTCTCTCCAATCGGTGAAGTAGACGAAGATGGAGACCCAATTTATGACGCAATGGCTTATGAGCAAAATGAAGAAGAGGGCGGAAGTTTACTTCCAATCGAATCTGAAGAAGAGTGGGAAATGGTACAAGAAATGTTCAACACTCTAGCTGATGAGCAAGAAGCTGAATAATAAGTACTGAAAAGATGGACGACATATAGTCCATCTTTTTTTATATGTAAAATGAAAGATTTTTTGTCGAAACCTTGCAATCCTTTGTAGTATAATGAGACGGATTGTAGAAAAATAAAATGTCTATCTAAAAAAGATAAATAAATTTATTGTGTTTTTATGTCGTGTTGTATAGAAAGATATACATGCGGTCTACAATTTAATTAAGGAGGAAGAGTGTTGATAGAGAATCAAGTGAAAAAGAAGCGTAGACGTCTTTTTTTATTTTCGATTATTGCACTGCTTTTAGTTTGTGGTTCAGTCTATGCGTATATTTCATCCGCATTAGGACCAGTTGATAGCGGAAATAAAAAAGAGATTGAAGTAGAAATTCCCAAGGGATCATCTACTAGTAAAATTGGTGAGGTTTTAGAAGAAAAAGGTGCTGTGAAAAACGGTACAGTTTTTAGTTTTTATACAAAGGCTAAATCGAAAAATTTACAAGCGGGTACATATTTATTAAATCCTTCAATGAGTGCCTCAGATGTGATTGAACAAATGTCATCTGGTAACGTTCATCGCCCAGCTCTTTATAAAGTGACGATAAAAGAAGGTGCGCAAGTAACTGAAATTGCAGAGACGGTTGCAAACGAATTAAAGTGGAATAAAGATGATGTTGTACGTCAATTAAACGATAAAGCATTTATTCAAAAAATGCAGCAAAAGTATCCGAAGTTATTAACGGATAAAATCTTTGATAGCAATATTAAATATCCATTAGAAGGTTATTTATATCCTGCGACGTACTCTTTCTATAAAAAAGATACGACGTTAGAAGAAATCGTAATTCCAATGCTTGAGAAAACGAATGCAATCATTGTTCAAAACGAGGCAAAAATGAAAGCGAAGAACTGGGATGTTCATCAGCTTTTAACATTGTCTTCACTTATTGAAGAAGAGGCAACAGGCTTTACAGATCGTCAAAAGATCTCTAGTGTCTTTTACAATCGTTTAGCGAAAGGTATGCCACTGCAAACTGATCCAACGGTATTATACGCACTTGGAAAGCATAAACAACGTGTATTATACGAAGATTTAAAGATAAACTCACCGTACAATACGTATGTTGTGAAAGGATTGCCAGTTGGTCCAATCGCAAACTCGGGTAAACATTCAGTGGAGGCGGCGTTAGAACCTGCGCAAACAGATTATTATTATTTCTTAGCTGCACCAACTGGTGAAGTGTATTATGCGAAAACATTAGACGAGCATAATGCATTAAAGCAAAAATATATTACGAAAAAACAGTGAAATGGGGAGGGATAGCGAAAAAGGTCGCACATCCCTCTTTTTTGTGGTAAAATATATCGGGTTAAAAACTGGCAGAAGAATCGTTTTTAATATCAAAACGGGACGTACAAGCTAAGGGTGAAACTGGCTTGTATTTTTATTGCATTCTATGTGTGAAAAGACGTCATAGAGGCACTTCTCCATGTAAATAAGGAGGACCATTATGGAGGATGCAGTTAACGAGTACCTATTATCATTTATTGATCCGAAAGATAAATTAATTCTTGAAATGGAAGACTATGCGAAAGAAAATCATGTGCCGATTATGGATCGACTTGGAATGGAATTTATGTTGCAATTTTTACGTTTAATTGGACCAAAAAGCATTTTAGAGCTTGGTACAGCAATTGGTTATTCTAGTATTCGTATGATGCAAGCTATTCCAAATTCTCGCATTGTGACAGTTGAACGCAATCGTGAGCGATATGAAAAAGCACTTGAATATATAGAACGTTCACCAGTTAAAAAGCGTATTTCTGTTATTTACGGTGATGCGTTAGAAACAGGCGAGCAAGTAGAAGAACATGGAACATTTGACGTTATTTTTATTGATGCAGCAAAAGGACAATATCGTCGCTTTTTTGACTTATATGAACCGTTATTAAATTCTGGTGGCGTAATTATTTCAGATAATGTTATGTACCATGGGCTTGTAACGACAAAAGAGAAAATTGAAAACAGACGTACACGTGGTTTAATCCGTCGTATTAAGACGTACAATGAATGGCTTATGAATCATGAAGGATATGATACAACGATTTTCCCAATTGGTGATGGAGTAGCTGTTAGTAAAAAGAGAGGGTGACCAAGGTATGAAGAAACCTGAATTGTTAGTAACGCCAAAAGCAGTGGCGGATATCGAACCTCTTGCGAAAGCAGGAGCAGATGCGGTAATGATCGGTGAGCAAAAGTTTGGTTTACGTTTAGCGGGGGAATTTTCACGTGAAGATGTGAAACAAGCTGTGAAGATTGCACATGAGAACGGTGTGAAAGTATACGTAGCAATGAACGCTATGTTTCACAATGATAAAGTAGACGAATTAACAGATTATGTTGCATTTTTAAATGAAGTAAGTGTAGATGCAATTGTTTTTGGAGATCCAGCAGTATTAATGGCGGTCCGAGAAGTAGCACCAAATATGCAATTGCACTGGAATACAGAAACAACAGCAACAAACTGGTTTACTTGTAACTACTGGGGACAAAGGGGAGCAAAACGTGCTGTATTAGCTCGTGAGCTTAGTTTAGATGAAATTGTTGAATTAAAAGAAAATGCTGAAGTGGAACTTGAAGTACAAATTCACGGTATGACTTGTATGTTCCAATCGAAGCGTTCATTAGTAGGAAACTACTTTGAGTATCAAGGACGTAATCTTGACATTGAAAAGAAAAAATATGAAGAGAATATGTTCTTATATGACCCAGAGCGTAACAATAAATATCCAATTTATGAAGATGAAAATGGTACTCACATTATGAGTCCAAACGATATTTGTTTCATCGATGAGTTAGAAGAGCTAATTGACGCTGAAGTCGCTAGCTTAAAAATTGATGGTGTACTAAAAAGCTCTGCATACATTCTTGAGGTAACGAAGAAATATCGTAAAGCAATTGATTTATGTGTAGAAGATCGTGATGCGTATTATGACGTGAAAGACGATTTATATAAAGAGATAGAAGAAATGCAACCAGTAAATCGTCCGTTAGACACAGGATTCTTCTTTAAAGAGACGGTTTACTAAACGAGGAGGGTGTAGGAAATGACTGTACAAGAAATTTCACGAGTGATCGATGGCAAACGCGTTATTGTGAAGAAACCTGAACTGTTAATCCCTGCGGGTAACTTAGAAAAATTAAAAGTAGCTATCCATTACGGGGCAGATGCTGTATATTTAGGTGGACAAGAATTTGGTCTTCGTTCGAATGCAGGTAACTTTACACTGGAAGATATGGCAGAAGGTGTTGAATTTGCAAAGAAATATGGAGCAAAAATATATGTAACAACAAATATCTTTGCACATAATGAAAATATGGACGGGCTAGAGGAATATTTAAAAGGGATTGAAAAAGCTGGCGTAACGGGAATTATCGTTGCTGATCCGCTTATTATCGAGACGTGTAAACGTGTAGCGCCTTCTGTTGAAGTGCATTTAAGTACACAACAATCACTATCCAACTGGAAAGCAGCACAGTATTGGAAAGAAGAAGGTTTACATCGTCTTGTATTAGCTCGTGAAGCAAGCTATGAAGAAATGAAAGAAATTAAAGAAAAAGTGGATATTGAAATTGAAGCATTCGTCCATGGTGCAATGTGTATCGCATATTCAGGCAGATGTACGTTAAGTAACCATATGACAGCACGTGACTCTAACCGTGGTGGTTGTTGTCAATCTTGCCGTTGGGACTATGATTTAGTTCAAACAGTATCACAACATAAAGATGCAAAAGAGCTTCCTCTATTCCAAGAAGAAGATGCTCACTTTGCAATGAGTCCAAAAGACTTAAATTTAATTTTATCAATTCCGAAAATGATTGAAATTGGAATTGATAGCTTAAAAGTTGAAGGACGTATGAAATCAATCCATTACGTAGCGACTGTAGCAACGGTATACCGTAAAGTAATTGATGCGTATTGTGCGGATCCGGATAATTTTGAGTTTAAACAAGAATGGTTAGATGAGCTTGATAAATGTGCAAATCGTGATACAGCTCCCGCATTCTTTGAAGGGGTTCCAGGACATCAAGAGCAAATGTTTGGAAATCATAGTAAGAAAACAACGTATGATTTCGCTGGTTTAGTGTTAGATTATAATGAAGAAACGGGCATCGTAACGATTGAGCAACGTAATCATTTCAAACCAGGACATGAAGTGGAGTTCTTTGGGCCAGAAATAGAAAACTTTACGCAGACGGTGGAGAAAATTTGGGATGAGGATGGAAACGAATTAGATGCAGCGAGACATCCGTTGCAAATCGTGAAATTCAAAGTGGATCAACCAGTGTATGTGAATAATATGATGCGCAAAAACATACTTCAATAAGAAAGAGTGATAGTCGAATGGGGACGAATAAGCCTGTTGTAATTGGAATTGCTGGTGGTTCGGGATCAGGTAAAACGAGTGTAACGAAAGCGATTTTTGACCATTTTAAAGGTCATTCTATTTTAATCTTAGAGCAAGATTATTATTACAAAGATCAAAGCCATTTACCAATGGAAGAGCGTTTAAAAACAAATTATGATCATCCGCTTGCGTTTGATAATGATCTGTTAATTGAACATTTGCAGCAGTTGCTTGCATATGAGCAAATTGATAAGCCTGTATATGACTATACATTGCATACGCGTTCAGAAGAAGTTATTCCAGTTGAGCCGAAAGATGTAATCATTTTAGAAGGAATTCTTATTTTAGAAGACCCACGTCTTTGTGAGTTAATGGACATTAAGCTATTCGTTGATACAGATGCAGATCTTCGTATTTTACGCCGCATGCAGCGTGATATTAAAGAGCGCGGTCGTACGATGGATTCAGTTATTGATCAATACGTAAGTGTTGTACGTCCAATGCACAATCAATTTATTGAGCCTTCTAAGAAATTTGCGGATATTATTATCCCTGAAGGTGGACAAAACCATGTTGCAATTGATATTATGGTGACAAAAATTGCAACAATTCTTGAACAAAAAGTAAATTTGTAATAGCATAGTAAAAGATATACGATAGGAAGGGATTTTTTCCCTTCCCATCGAATACAATGAAACATGCAACCTCATCTATATATAGGTGAGGGCATATTTATATCAACTTTCCATACATATCTTCTTTATATAAAGAAGAATTGGGAATACGGGGTTGTATGTGACAACTCCGCTAGTACAGGCGTGCTAGAAACCTCCGCTATACATATAAGTGGGGGAGTTTTCATATGGAACTCCTCTTTTTTTCGGGGGATTGGTATATAAAAGGAGTGGAAAATATGGCAACAGAAAAAACATACCCTATGACGCAAGAGGGTAAGCAAAAGTTAGAGAACGAACTTGAAGATTTAAAAACGGTAAAACGTAAAGAGGTTGTAGAGCGCATTAAGATTGCACGTAGCTTCGGAGATCTTTCTGAGAACTCTGAGTACGATGCAGCGAAAGATGAGCAAGCGTTCGTAGAAGGACGTATTACACAATTAGAAAACATGATTCGTAACGCAGTTATCATCACAGATAATGGCGAAGAATCTACAGTTGTTACATTAGGTAAAACAGTAACATTTAAAGAGTTACCAGGTGGAGATGAAGAATCTTACACAATCGTAGGTAGCGCAGAAGCAGATCCATTTGAAGGAAGAATTTCTAACGATTCTCCAATTGCAAAAAGCTTATTAGGTAAGCAAATTGGTGAGAAGGTAGCAATCCAAACTCCAGGTGGAGAAATGCAAGTAGAGATTATCTCTGTAAAATAATAAAAAATCACTCGTGTAAAAGCGAGTGATTTTTTTATTTGTATAAAAGAGGAAACACTCCGTCCAAACTATAATAGACGAGGTGTTTTTTTATGAAAATAAAACGGAGAATTACAATTGTTTTAATTTGTTTTATATGTATCATGTTTATTTTACTTTGTCGTTTAATTCAAATACAAATTATAGATACAGAATCATTTACAGACCGTAAGATAAATTTAATTGAAAAAAGTGTTACACAGCGGACGCAGTCCATTACGGTAGATGATGGACGAGGCCATTTTATAGATCGGAACGGTAAGGAAATAGGTGAGAAAAAGTATCCTGTTTTAATTGTTTTTCCATTTCTACAAATAAAAAATGACATGTTAGAGAAAATTGCGCATATCATTGGTGTGTCGAGACAAGAGATTGAAAGTCAAATGAAAGACAAAAAAAGTGCATTTATCGTGCAAAGGGGAAATGGTCCATTTCACTTGGTACGAGAGCAGATGGAGAAGGTGAATCAATTAAATGTATTAGGTATTGTAGCAGCTGAAGTTCGTTTACGGCAAGCTGACGCGATGAATCATTTAATTGGCGATGTGGGGGAGAATGAACGAGAATTTGAAAAACGATACGGAGAAGTAAGAAATATTTCAAGGCAAACGCCAATTGGCATTTCAGGATTGCAGCAATCATTTGATGAATTTCTTTTGACCGATGGAGAGGCAAAAGTATTGTATCAAGTGGACCGACAAGGAGAACCGATTTTTGGAAAACAAGCGAAATATACTGCGCCTGGAAATCCGTTTTATCCGGTGACGATTCAAACTACTTTACATAACGGGTTACAGCAAAAAGCAGAAGAGGTGGTTGAAGCAAGCGGAATAAAGAAGGGAGGACTAGTATTACTTGATGTAAAGAAAAATGAAATTTTAGCGATGGTCAGTAAACCATCTGTGCAGGTGAAGGATGAGCGTTTATATACCACTACACTTGAAAATCAAATGTTAACACCACATTTTCCCGGTTCTGTTTTTAAAACAATAGTTGCAGCAGCAGTGATTGATCAAAATGAAAATGTGTTGAATCGTACATTTAATTGTAATCAAGATCTATATGGTGAAGACCACCCACAAGTTATGATGGGTACACTTAGTTTTAAAGAGAGCTTTGCTAGAAGCTGTAATAGGACATTTTCAGAACTAGGTAATGAGCTAATACAAAAGGATGAGATGGTGTTAGAAACTTACGTAGAAGCGTTAGGAGCCGCTGGTAAGGTTGGATGGAAAGGTTCTGTATTTCATACAACTCATTTTGAGCAAATGCCAGAGGAGAAGAAGGTTACGATTTGGGGAAGTGAAGGAAATAAGAATAGTAAAAAGGCGGTAGCGCAAACAGCAATTGGACAGAAAGATGTACGTATGTCACCTCTGGCGATTGCAAATATGATGGCGACGATTGCTAGGGATGGAGAAAAGATGGAAGTGAAAGCTGTGGAAAAAATAAAGTATAAAAATGGAACGGACTTTTATACTTTTGAAGACCATACATTAGGTGGAAAACAGCTTTCGTATGAAGCGGTGAAAACATTACAAGAGTTATTAAGGGGCGTTGTAACAACAGAGAAAGGAACAGGAGCCGCATTCAGGTCGTTGCCACTAAGTGTCGCCGGAAAATCTGGGACCGCGCAAACAGGAAAAGGGGCGAAAGTGAATCGTTGGTTTGCAGGTTATTTTCCATATGAAAACCCAAGATATGCTTTAGTTGTCGTGGATATAGAAACGAATAGCAGTGAAAATAAAGTTACACCTATTTTCAAAGCTATCGTAGAATCAATCTATCGATTAGAGAATGAAAAGTAATCTTGCAATTCATAGTGAAATGTTTTCATTTCGTGAAAATATTATTGTAAATGTTCAACCTTTCTAGATTTAATGTTACAATAGCAAGTATGAAAAACTGCATGGAGGTTTGAAGAATGGCAGGAGGATCTAGATTCCAACAGAAACAACAAAAACGTCGTCAAAACGGTGTTTTAAATATTGCAATTGCAATTGTATTAATATTAGTAGCTATTGTATCATATCAATTGTTTGTTCCTGAAAGAAAAGAACAAGCGTCTTCTAGTGATAAAAAAGTAGCTCAGCAAACAACGAAAGAGAATAAAGCTGAGAAAGCTAAAGGCAAAGAAGAGACGAAGAAGAACGAGCAAGATAAGGCAGATGCTAAGAAGAAGGAAGAAGAGAAGCAAAAGGCTGAAGAAGAACAGAAAAAAGCTGAAGAAGAAGCGAAAACTAACGAGAAAGTAGCAGCTGAAAAAACACAGCCAAAAGCAACTGACGCTTATACGAAACCTTCTTGGAAGCCAGTAGGTACAGAGCAAGGTGCAACACCTGCGATGACGTTTAAAAAAGGTACAGCAGATTGGAATGAGATGAATCAAGCTATTTCAGCTGCAATTGACGTTCCAGTAGAGCAATTAGTTATCCATAGAATTGGAAATAACGGTAAGAATAAAGCTTACGGTAACGTACAAGATAAACAATCAGGCAAGAAATATTATGTGAATATTGATTGGGTAGACAATGAGGGCTGGAAACCAGTACTTGTTCAAACTCTAAACTAAAAAAGAGAAGCTCCTTAGGAGCTTCTCTTTTTTAGTTAGCGTAATTTCTTTAATTTAAAATGAACAACCGCGCTATAATATGGTCTTTTGCTTTCGGGATCCATAACCATTTGATGCGAGATGTGATGAACTTCAAGCATAAGTGCTTTATTATTATCGATTTGTTCACTAATTTTTCGTTCCAAAGAAGCTAAGTCTCCTGCTTCGAAAAACTCTACTTTATCTTCTAACATTTCAAAGGTAAATGACACGAAGACGACCCCTCTCCTATGTAATCAACTATAGTGTAACAAAGAAAAGAAGGAAATACCATGTACATTTCAATTGACATTTTTGGAAAGAGGGCATATTATACTGATAAAACCGATAAGAAAAAGGGGAATTTTTATGGGGACAGAATTTAATGGTTTATTTGATGAGTGGGCTCATACGTACGACTCATTTGTACAAGGCGAAGATATACAATATAAAGAAGTTTTCGCCCGTTATGAGGACATTCTAGAGGATGTAGTTAACAAGTCATTTGGTAATGTATTAGAATTTGGTGTTGGTACAGGTAATTTAACAAATAAATTATTACTTGCTGGCCGCACAGTTTACGGTATAGAACCGTCACGTGAAATGCGCATGATTGCTAAAGAGAAATTACCGCAAGAGTTTTCCATTACAGAAGGTGATTTTCTTTCGTTTGAAGTCCCAAATTCAATTGATACCATAGTAAGCACCTATGCATTTCATCATTTAACAGATGATGAAAAAAATGTAGCGATTGCGAAGTATAGTCAATTGCTAAACAAAGGTGGTAAAATAGTGTTTGCTGATACGATATTTGCGGATCAAGATGCATATGATAAAACTGTCGAAACAGCAAAACAAAGAGGTTTCCATCAGTTAGCAAACGATTTGCAAACGGAATATTATACACGTATTCCGATCATGCAGTCTATTTTTGAAAACAATGGCTTCCATGTAACGTTTACGAGATTAAATCATTTCGTTTGGGTAATGGAGGCAACTAAGCAATAGAAAGAGGGATTAGATTGAGAATTGCTGTAATTGGAGCAATGGAAGAAGAAGTACGTATTTTACGTGACAAATTAGAACAAGCAGAAACAGAAACGGTTGCGGGTTGTGAATTTACGAAAGGACAATTAGCAGGACATGAAGTAATCTTGTTAAAGTCTGGTATTGGTAAAGTAAATGCAGCGATGTCAACGACAATTTTATTAGAAAGATATAAGCCTGAAAAAGTAATTAATACTGGTTCAGCTGGTGGCTTCCATCATTCTCTAAATGTTGGAGATGTAGTTATTTCAACAGAAGTTCGTCATCATGACGTAGATGTAACAGCATTTAACTATGAGTATGGTCAAGTACCAGGAATGCCGCCTGGCTTCAAAGCTGATGAAGCATTAGTTGCATTAGCTGAGAAATGTATGCAGGCAGAAGAAAATATTCAAGTTGTAAAAGGTATGATTGCAACTGGTGATTCATTTATGAGTGATCCGAACCGCGTTGCAGCAATTCGTGATAAATTTGAAGATCTTTATGCAGTAGAAATGGAAGCAGCAGCTGTTGCACAAGTATGCCACCAATATGAAGTTCCGTTTGTTATTATTCGTGCACTTTCTGATATTGCTGGTAAAGAATCAAATGTTTCATTTGATCAATTTTTAGATCAAGCAGCTCTTCATTCTACAAACTTTATCGTAAAAGTACTAGAAGAGTTAAAGTAATGTAACAAAAAGGCAACTGTCTCATATAAAGAAAATACATACAGTTGCCTTTTCTTTATTGGCAAATAAGGGGGAGAACACGATGAATGTATATCGTGGAGTTCATGAGTTGATTGGTCATACACCAATTGTAGAAATTACTCGTTTTTCACTTCCAGAAGGGGTCCGTTTATTTGCAAAGCTTGAATTTTATAACCCAGGTGGAAGCGTTAAGGACCGTTTAGGAAGAGAATTAATCGAAGATGCGCTAGAAAAAGGGCTTGTTACTCAGGGTGGAACAATTATTGAACCGACTGCTGGAAATACTGGTATTGGACTGGCACTTGCAGCGTTACAACATGATTTACGGGTTATTGTTTGTGTACCAGAGAAATTTAGTATTGAAAAACAAGAATTAATGAAAGCACTAGGCGCAACGGTCGTGCATACACCAACTGAGCAAGGAATGACCGGTGCAATTGCAAAAGCAAAAGAATTAGTAAATGAAATACCGAATTCGTACTCTCCAAGTCAGTTTGCGAATGAAGCAAACCCGCGTGCTTATTTCAAAACACTAGGTCCTGAACTTTGGTTGGCACTGAACGGAGAGATTAACATATTTGTTGCTGGAGCAGGAACTGGTGGCACATTCATGGGGACTGCATCTTATTTGAAAGAAAAAAATGTGGATATAAAAACGGTTATTGTGGAACCGGAAGGGTCCATTTTAAATGGTGGTAAACCTGGTTCGCATGAAACAGAAGGGATTGGCCTTGAATTCATCCCACCATTTTTGAAAACATCTTATTTTGATGAAATTCATACAATTTCTGATCGAAATGCATTTTTACGAGTGAAGGAATTAGCCCAAAAAGAAGGGCTGCTTGTTGGGAGCTCGTCAGGAGCAGCATTTCATGCAAGTTTACTTGAAGCAGAGAAAGCGGCGCCAGGTACAAACATTGTAACGATTTTTCCTGATAGTAGTGAGCGCTATTTAAGTAAAGACATATATAAAGGATGGGAATAAAAAATGAGAGCAAAGACAAAGTTAATTCATGGTATTCGCATAGGAGAACCTTCAACTGGATCTGTAAATGTACCGATTTATCAAACAAGTACGTACAAACAAGAAGCAGTTGGTAAGCATCAAGGATATGAATATTCACGTACAGGAAACCCAACACGTTCAGCTTTAGAAGAAATGATTGCTGTATTAGAAAACGGTCATGCTGGTTTTGCATTTGGTTCAGGAATGGCTGCTATTACAGCTACAATTATGTTGTTCTCAAAAGGTGACCACGTTATTTTAACAGATGATGTGTATGGTGGAACGTACCGCGTTATCACGAAAGTATTAAACCGCTTCGGTATTGAGCATACATTTGTAGATACAACAAATTTAGAGGAAGTTGTAGAAGCAATTCGTCCAAACACGAAAGCGATTTATGTGGAAACACCAACGAACCCATTACTGAAAATTACTGATATTAAGAAAATATCTACTCTTGCTAAAGAGAAAGATTTATTAACAATTATCGATAACACATTCATGACGCCATATTGGCAGTCGCCGATTTCTTTAGGAGCAGACATTGTACTTCATAGTGCAACGAAATATTTAGGAGGTCATAGTGACGTAGTTGCAGGCCTAGTAGTTGTAAATAGCCCGCAATTAGCAGAAGACCTTCACTTTGTACAAAACTCAACAGGAGGCATTCTTGGCCCGCAAGATAGCTTCTTACTACTTCGTGGTTTAAAAACATTAGGAATTCGAATGGAAGAGCATGAAACGAATTCACGTGCAATTGCTGAGTTTTTAAATAACCATCCAAAAGTAAATAAAGTATATTATCCAGGTCTTGCATCACATCAAAACCATGAATTAGCAACAGAACAAGCAAATGGATTTGGTGCTATTATTTCATTTGATGTAGATAGTGAAGAAACATTAAATAAAGTACTAGAGAAATTACAATACTTTACACTTGCTGAAAGTTTAGGAGCAGTAGAAAGTTTAATTTCTATCCCATCTCAAATGACACATGCATCAATCCCAGCAAATCGCCGCAAAGAATTAGGAATTACAGATACATTAATTCGTATTTCTGTCGGTATTGAAGACGGTGAAGATTTAATTGAAGATTTAGCACAAGCACTAGCGTAATAAAAATGCACTGCTAATATAGAGCAGTGCATTTTTATTATGTTATTTTGTGAAATAATTCACAAAATGGACATACACAAATGAAATAATTTCATGTATATTAATTTCATGAAGTGTTACTCACGAATAAACTTGTGAAATATTTCACAAACAATGAGGTTCATGTAGGAAAGCAACTCTATTTTTTTTGCGCTAATCGGGACTTATTATGACCTATAGGGTCTTATTTAGTCCACGATAGCAGAATAGGAGGAATTTACATGGTAGTCAAAGAGAAAGCTGTAAATGAAATGCAGGAAGTAAAAGAGATGATTGATACGTTAGTAAATAACGGTCAAAAGGCCTTACAAGCATTAGAAAGTTTTACACAAGAGCAAATTGACAACATTGTTCATGAAATGGCATTAGCAGGTGTTGATCAACATATGCCACTTGCAAAGCTGGCTGTTGAAGAAACAGGTCGTGGTGTATATGAAGATAAATGCATTAAAAATATTTTTGCTACTGAATATATTTGGCATAGCATAAAAAAAGATAAAACAGTAGGGATTATTCACGAAGATCCTCATGAAGAAGTAATAGAAATTGCGGAACCTGTCGGTGTAGTAGCTGGGGTAACGCCAGTAACGAATCCAACATCGACAACAATGTTTAAAGCATTAATCGCGATAAAAACGAGAAATCCAATTATTTTCGCATTTCACCCTTCAGCACAAAACTGTTCCATTGCAGCGGCGAAAACAGTATATGATGCAGCGGTGAAGGCGGGTGCACCAAAACATTGTATTCAGTGGATTGAAAAACCTTCTGTAGAAGCAACGAAACAATTAATGAACCATGAAGGTGTTGCGCTTGTTTTGGCAACTGGAGGAGCAGGTATGGTGAAATCAGCTTATTCTACTGGAAAACCAGCGCTAGGTGTAGGGCCTGGTAATGTACCATGCTATATAGAGAAATCAGCACATATAAAACGAGCTGTTAATGATTTAATTTTATCAAAAACATTTGATAACGGTATGATTTGTGCATCAGAACAAGCAATCATTGTAGACAAGGAAATCTATGATGATGTGAAAACAGAAATGATTGCAAACAATTGTTACTTTGTAACAGAAGAAGAGAGAAGAAAATTAGAAAAGCTTGTTATTAATGAAAATACATGTGCAGTAAATAGTGATATTGTAGGGAAATCCGCACAGTACATTGCCGCATTAGTTGGAATTACTGTGCCTGAAAATACAAAAATGCTTGTAGCTGAAATACAAGGTATCGGAGCAGCATATCCACTATCTCGTGAGAAGCTAAGTCCAGTATTAGCTTGTGTAAAAGCAAATTCACTAGAAGAGGGACTTACATATTGCGAAGATATGTTAAACCTTGGTGGTTTAGGACATTCAGCAGTCATTCATTCTACAAATAAAGAAGTGCAAAAGCAATTTGGATTACGTATGAAAGCGTGCCGTCTTATTGTAAACGCTCCTTCATCACAAGGTGGAATCGGTGACATATATAATGGGTTTATTCCATCACTTACGCTTGGTTGCGGCTCGTACGGGAAAAACTCAGTTTCTCAAAACGTAACAGCGACGCATTTATTAAATATAAAAAGGTTGGCAAATAGAAAAAAGAATATGCAGTGGTTCAAATTGCCACCAAAAATTTATTTTGAAAAACATGCGACAGCATATTTAGCAAATATGCCTAACATTTCACGTGCATTTATTGTAACGGATCCAGGAATGGTTGAGCATGGATATGTAGATACGGTTACGCATTATTTACGTAAACATGCAAATGATGTAAAAGTTGAAGTTTTCTTTGAGGTCGAGCCAGATCCATCAGATGAAACTGTTTTTAAAGGTGCGGAAATGATGAGAAGTTTTAAGCCAGATGTAATTATTGCACTTGGTGGTGGTTCAGCGATGGATGCAGCGAAAGGGATGTGGCTTTTCTATGAGCAACCAGAAACAACATTCTATGGAATTAAACAGAAGTTTTTAGATATAAGAAAACGTACATGTAAATATCCGGAATTAGGGAGTAAGGCACAGTTTGTTGCTATTCCAACAACATCAGGAACAGGATCAGAAGTGACACCATTCGCGGTTATTACAGATAAGAAAAATAATATAAAGTATCCACTTGCAGATTATGAATTAACACCGGATGTAGCAATTGTTGATCCACAGTTTGTAATGACAGTGCCACCACATGTAACAGCAGACACTGGTATGGATGTATTAACGCATGCAATCGAGGCGTATGTATCTGTTCTAGCAAATGACTATACAGATGGATTAGCATTAAAGGCCATTGATCTCGTATTTAAATATTTACCAAGAGCATTTAAAGATGGAAATGACGAAGAAGCACGGGAAAAAATGCATAATGCTTCTGCAATCGCAGGGATGGCATTTGCAAATGCTTTCCTAGGTATTAATCACAGCTTAGCACATAAAATTGGACCAGAATTTCATATTCCGCATGGGCGTGCGAATGCAATTCTTATGCCGCACGTAGTTCGCTATAATGCTATTAAGCCAAGAAAACACGCATTGTTCCCAAAATATGAGTACTTTGTAGCTGATGAGCGCTATGCACATATTGCGAGAATGCTCGGGCTTCCAGCGAACTCAACAGTCGAAGGCGTAGAATCACTCGTCCAAGCAATTATTGAACTTGGAAAAAGTTTAAATATTAATATGAGTATTGCGGGACAAGGAGTTGCTAAAGACCAGTTTGAAGAGGTTGTTGGATTGTTAGCAGAAAGAGCTTTTGAAGATCAATGTACAACAGCTAATCCAAAATTACCTCTTATTTCAGAGCTGAAAGAAATTTATATGGAAGCATATAAAGGGGAGTAATGCTTATGAAAGAGTCGCGATAAAGCGGCTCTTTTTCATTTGGAAAACATCTCCCAGAATGTCTGTATTTACTTGTCTTTAAGTGTAATAGAATATGATACAGTGAAATGGAGGAGTGAGAATATGATGAAAGAATTACAAGAAAAAATAGCAGATTATACTCGGTTCGGACAAATCCTTCTCGCTGTAAGTGCATTGTTAATGGTTGGCTTGTTGATTCCGAATGGAGCAAAAGAAGCAATACAATCTTTTGTTATGATGGGGAGCATCGTTATATTTTTAAGTTTATCCTTCTTTTTCTTCCAGCGTGTGAAAGTGATGCGAGATCAGTTAGAGGGAAATGAATGTGAGTAATATTATGAAATAGAGCACTACGAAAAGACCGAATCTTTTTGTAGTGCTTTTTGTTTTTTGTAAAAAATGTATGCGGTTTATATTGACAATGATAATCCTTATCAATTAAAGTAGAATAGTAGTTAATGATTATCATTATCAGTTAGAGGTGGAAGGATGAAAAAATCTATTACGCTATTCACAGCGATTTTATCTATTTTTTTCTTATTAATAGGTTGCAGTGCAAAAGGAGACGAAAAAGCAGCTGCAACAAAAACAGAAAAAGGAAAAGAGAAAATCGAAGTTACCGACCTGTCAGGAAGAAAGGTAACATTCGATAAAGTGCCAGAGAGTTTTGCAACATTAAGTATGGGAGACATGAATATTATTCATGCGTTAGGCGGAAAAATAGTAGGTCGTCCGGATGCAAAAATAACTCTTCCAGAGGATATAAAGAAAGTACAAGTAATCGGGAATGCGCATCAGCCGAATTTTGAGCAAATTGCTAGCTTAAAGCCTGATGTACTTATTGCTAATAATGGATTCCAAAAGAATGTTCCAACGGTTGAAGGACAAGGAACGAAAGTAATGATTTCTTCTGCGAATTCTGTACAAGATATTCAAAAGAATATTGAATTATATGGAACGATTATGAAGAAAGAAGATAAAGCAAAAGAACTGAACCAAAAAATTAATGATCAAATGAAGACATATGAGAAAAAAAGCGATGTGAAAGCATTGCTAGTGTATGGAGCACCAGGTACGTATTTAGCAGCGTTACCAACATCTTTATCAGGTGATATTTTAGAAAAAACAGGCGGGAAAAATATTGCAGCTGATTTTCCGGAAATGAAGGAATATCCGCAATATGCGCAGCTAAGTGTAGAACGTATTATTGAGGCAAATCCAGATGTGATTTATTTAATTACACATGGAGATCCAAATAGCGTTAAAAAAGCATTTGAAGGCGAAATGATGAAAAATGAAGCGTGGAAAAATTTAGATGCAGTAAAACAAAATCGTGTAGTTATTTTGCCACCAGACTTATTTGGATCAAATCCTGGAACAAAAGTTACAGAAGCAATGGACTTTATGTATAAAAGTATACAAGATGTAAGGAAATGATAAGTATGGAAAGTAGTGAAGTAGTAAGGGAAAAGGAACATCCTTTTGCGAAAAAAAGATGGATAATAGCAGTTACTTTAGTTGTATTAACGATTTTAGGTCTTTTTTACGGTCTTTTTGCAGGAAGCCTATCCTTTTCTTTACGAGATATTCTAACAGGCATACAAGATGAAGGTTCGACGGTTCATCGAATTGTATGGGATCTTCGTATACCGAGAGTGCTCGTTGGATTTATAGTAGGAACATGTTTAGCAGCATCTGGTGCACTGCTGCAAGGGGTTATGAGAAACCCTCTTGCAGACCCAGGTATTATCGGGGTTTCATCTGGAGCAGGCCTTGTAGCGATTGTAATTATGATTTTATTCCCTCAGCATATGGCATTTTTACCGCTCGGGGCGTTTTTAGGAGCTTTCATAACGGCGATGGTCATTTATGCTTTATCATGGCAAAAAGGGGCACCGCCTTCAAGGATTGTTTTAGTAGGCGTATCAATCAATGCATTAATTGGTGCAGCGACGTCAGCGTTAATGTTATTACATAGTGACAAAGTACAATCCGTGTTACCGTGGTTAGCGGGTGGCATTGGTGGGGTAAGTTGGGCACATTTAGACATGATTATTTATTATGCAATATTCGCTATTATATTAGCCTTCTTTGGTATTAAGCATATTCGAGTACTAATGCTTGGAGATGAAATGGCGAAATTATTAGGTTATAACGTGGAGAGAAGCCGGTTTTATTTAATAGTAGTAAGTACACTATTAGCTGGAATTGCAGTTAGTGTTTCTGGTCTTATTGGATTTGTCGGTCTTGTCGTACCACATATGTTACGTTTATTAGTTGGAAATGATTATAAATATTTATTGCCATTATCATGCCTTGGCGGAGGGATATTACTTGTTTTCGCGGATGCGATAGCTCGAAGTTGGTTCGATCCAATTGAATTGCCTGTTGGTATTTTATTATCCTTTTTAGGCGGTCCGTTCTTCTTATATTTAATTCATAGAGGAGGAAAACGAAGTGATTTCCGTTAACAAAGTGTTTTACGCACATTCTGAAAGATTTCAAATGCAAAATATGAATGTACATATTAAAGCTGGAGAGGTCGTTAGTTTAATTGGACCGAATGGATCGGGGAAATCTACCTTGCTTCGTTTAATGGCAAGATTACTTAAACAAAGCGAAGGCGATATCATTTTAGATGGAAAAAGTATTCATACGATGAAAAGTGCCGATGTAGCAAAGCAATTAGCGATGTTACCACAAATGCATGATCATCAATTAGATTTAACAGTGAAAGAATTAATCGAATTTGGAAGAGGTCCTCATAAATCATGGAGCAATCGCTTAAATAAAGAAGACGAAGAAATTGTTGATTGGGCATTGTCTGTTACAAATCTTGAAGGGTATGAATATCGTCTATTACAATCTTTATCAGGAGGAGAAAGACAACGAGCCTGGATTGCAATGACGCTAGCACAACGTACAAATGTCTTATTATTAGATGAGCCAACAACCTTTTTAGATATCGTTCATCAATTGGAAGTAATGGAACTTGTGAAACGGTTAAACGAGGAGTTTGGCATGACAATTGTAATGGTTTTACATGATATTAACCAAGCGGCTCAATATAGTGATCGTTTACTCGTATTAAAGCGAGGGCAGCTTCAGTATGATGGTATACCAGAAGAAGTGTTATGTCATGAAATGTTTCAACGTGTGTTCGGCATAGAGGTAGATATTTTTCAAGGAAGTGACAAGCCATTTTTCACACCAAAACGAATTTCTAAAAAAGGAGGAGCAAGATGCGAACAGAAGAATGTATTACCACTGAGTTAGTAAGAGAATTTGTCATGGCAGCTCACGGAGATCTAGAAAAAGTACAAGAACTGTTGGCTGAATCGCCAAGCTTACTTCATGCCTCTTACAATTGGGGCGGATCAGATTGGGAAAGTGCATTAGGAGCAGCGGCACATGTAGGTCGTAAAGATATTGCTCTCTATTTACTAGAAAAGGGTGCTCGAATGGATATTTTCGCGGCCGCGATGCTTGGAGAATTAGAAGTTGTACAAGCTATTTTAGTAGCACAACCAGAGGCATTGCGTGCATCGGGTCCACATGGTATTTCCCTTCTGCAACATGCACGAATGGGTGGAGAAAAAGCGCAGCGTGTATTTGAGTACTTAACGGTGCTCTCTTAATGACCGCAAAGGTTCTTATGTGCGGTAAACTTTTCACTTTCATATAATTGAAAAGTTTACCGCCCGTTAGAACGGGATAAGTATCTAGTATATTTGAAAATCCTACACCCCCCTCAATTGTAGTTTTCTTTATGCTAGTTATGATATGGATGCAGTAGACAATATTTGTCTACTGCCTTTTTTTAATTCTTTCAGGATTGAATATTCTGTATTTTATTGTTAGTTCCTTTATAATAGACAGTAACATTTAGTATATATTCAAAACATGGTCGTGTAGTTAAGCACAAATGAGTGGAAAGGAGTGCAGAGATGTTTCATACAGATCGGTTACAAATTCGTAAATATACAATGGATGATTTACAGTTCTACGCTTCGCTATGGGGAAATGAGAAGGTAATGCGCTATATTGGAAATGGGACGTTAAAAACATATATGCAATGTAAAAAAAGTTTGGAGGAGTGGGTGATTCCTAGCTATAAAAACGGCCTCGGTTTATTTGTATTGATTGAAAAGGAAACAGGAATACGAATTGGTCATGCAGGATTAGTAAAGCAGCAGATAGATGGAAAAGAGGAAATTGAAATTGGGTATTGGCTACTACCTCAGTATTGGGGAAAAGGGTATGCGAAAGAAGCAGCGGCAGCATTTAGAGACTATGGCTTCCAAGCGTTACGAATGAATAAATTAATTTCTCTTATTAATCCGGACCACCCCGCCTCTATCTTTGTTGCTAGAAAAACAGGACTTAGTTATGAGAAAACAACTTCATTTCATGGGATGGATGTTCTCGTTTATTCTATTAAGCGCGTTGGATGAAAAAGGGTAAATTGCATCTTTTGAAGAATGGTATATAAAAATAAAGGGGTGATTACATGTATATTTATCATAATGGACTTATTATTCGTGAGGGAACGAATGGTGTACCTGCATATGCAATTAAAACTTTATTCGAAGATGCCGGTTGGAGCAATGATGATATCCCTTCATGGCAAATTGAAAAATTCACGATAGCATTTGAAAATTCAACATGGGCGTTCACAATTTGGGATGAAGAAGAGATGATTGCGATGGTTAGAGTCATTTCTGATGGAATTATGGTCGCGAACATAGTAAATTTAGTTGTGAAATGTGAATATAGAGGGAAGGGATTAGGTAAGAAACTTGTCGCTCTTTGTCTGCAAAAGCTGCCACATGGCGATTGGTTTGCGCATACATCTGCTAGTAATTTTGATTTTTATAGAAGTTGTGGCTTTGAGGTGAGGGAGTTATCTAGAAATGGAACATGTGCGTACTACGGGTATCAAGCGGCAAAAAAAGATGGGCACCGATAAAAGTAAGGTAGTGTAGAAAAAGGATCACTATTTTAATAATATAAACTGAACTGAGACTCATTTTATGATAAAATGAAAGAAAATTCTGTTTATTATTAGGGGGATAAAAATGAGTGTAAAAGTTGGGGATGTATTTAAATATGAAAGAAGATTTACTGAGGAAGAGGTTTTTGAATTTGCAAATATTACAGGAGATAAAGGCAGGCATCATATGGAATATGATGAAAATGGACGTTTAATGGTTCATGGTTTATTGACTGCTAGTATTGGAACGAAAGTAGGCGAAGAATTACATTACATAGCAAGAGAATTAGTAAGTGAGTTTATTAGACCGGTTTTTACAGGGGATACGGTCACTTGTGAATTGACTTTAACAAATGTTGAACAGATGGAAGGATACAAAAAGGTTTCAATCGAGTCAGTTTATCGCAATCAACACGAAAAGACTGTACTAGTTGGTACAAGCTATGGAGTTATAAGGGGATAAAAAAAGAAGCCTAATTTACAGGCTTCTTTTTTATTTAATAAACACGTTTTCGATTTTCTGCATGACTAGAGATGAGTAATAATGCCGTTTCGTCTCCTATATTACGAACGATATGAGGAACACATGCATTCCAAGAGAAAGAATCACCTTCTTCTACAATTGCAATGTCTTCTCCGTGTTGAACTTCTAGTTTTCCGCGTAATACAAGGTGACACTCTTCCCCCTCATGGGCATTTGGTGTGTTTTCTTTCGGAAACCCAGCAGGAATTTCTACGAGGTTTAGACGGAGGCCACCTTGCTCTGCAACATGTTCAATTCTTTGTTCATCTTTTCCGTATACACTGTATTTACGCTCTACCTTTTTGACAACTTTCAATCGATCTTTTTGTTCTAACAATAAATAGGGAAGAGGAACGTTTAAAAAATTGGAGATTGTTTCTAAAGTTGAGATAGATGGTGAAGTTTTATTATTTTCAACCTGACTCATAAATCCTTTAGAAAGACCTGTTCCCTCACAAATTTGTGCGATTGTTATGCCTCTACGTTGACGAATTTCACGTATTGCAGAACCAATATTCATAAAATCAAGCTCCTTTTTGTAAACAACTATTTGTATCATAGCAAAAAAAATATATATTTTCCCAGTGAAAATGAATTGACGAATAAAAAAAAGTAGTGTATGTTTTGTAATGTAAATAAAAGTTTTGTATAAGGAAACTATAAAGGAGAGAATGAAATGAATCAACATATCGGTAACTTAATTATTCGTATCGTGTTAGGGGTAACGTTCTTTATGCACGGTTTAACAAAATTCCAATCGGGGATTGACAATATTGCAGGGTGGTTCACAAGCATTGGTTTACCAGGAGGACTTGCATACGGCGTAGCAACAGCGGAAGTAGTTGGTGGTATATTGTTAATTCTAGGTTTAGGAGTAAGATATATTGGATTACTATTTGCACTTGTTATGGTTGGAGCAATTGTGAAAGTAAAATGGTCAGCTGGTTTATTAGGAGATGGAAAAAATCCTGGCTTCGAATTAGAGCTTGCATTATTAGCAATGGGTGCGTACTTATTTGTTGCGAAAGCAGACGGTTTTGTAGATAATTTCTTAAAAGAGAAGATGTCAAAGAAGAACTAAATGAAATGGGGGCTAACAAGATGAGTTTTCAACTTCATCCCGACACAACACTTGATGTTGTTCATTTATATGTATCAAATATAAAGAAATCACTAGAGTTTTATACAGAAGTACTAAGTATGAAAGTGCTAAAAGAAGATGACATGGTTGTTACATTTGGGAATGAAAATAACGAACCACTCCTTATCGTTGAAGAAAAGAAAGAAGCCATACCAAAGCAAAGAGGGAGAACGGGGTTATATCATTACGCAATTTTATTACCAAGTAGACAGGATTTAGCGAATATTCTTCGTCATCTTGTAGAAATGGTATATCCACTACACGGCGGAGCCGACCATTACTTTAGTGAGGCCCTTTATTTAGCTGATCCAGATGGAAACGGGATTGAAATCTATCATGATCGCCAAAAAGAAGTTTGGCGTGATGAGAATGGAGAACTACCATTTGTTAGTAATCCGTTAGCTGGTGAAGAATTATTACAACAAGGAAGTGCGTGGAATGGTTTTCCAGCGGGTACTGTGATAGGGCATGTTCATTTCCATGTAGCTGATTTAGAAGAAGCAAAACGTTTCTATGTGGATGGTCTTGGTTTTGAAGTGACAATCCCAGCTCGTAATGGCGCGTTGTTCGTATCGGCAGGTGGCTATCATCACCATATCGGTTTAAATACGTGGCAAGGTGAAGGAATACCACCGCAAATGCCAAATTCCGTTGGTTTGAAATATTTCACAATTGTACTAGCGAATGAAAAACAAAAAGAGCAAGTATGTGAAAGCTTAAAAAATATTGGCAAAGTTGCTACGTACAAAGATGGAATATTACAAGCCCAGGATCCGTTTGGACATTGTATTCATTTCAAAATGAAAGGAGAAGCCTAAAAAAGGCTTCTCTTTTTTATTTTCTTATAATCGCTTTTTCATTTTGGACAAATAGTTCATCAAATTGCTTTGCAAGCTCAAAATCTAGTTTCGTTAAACCTTTTGCATTCCAAGATGACAAAGTAATAATGACTGCTTTATACTGGATAAGGATAAATGGATGGTGATTATGTTCTTCTGATAGTTTGGCGGCTTCAGAGACAAATTCGACTCCTTTTAAGTAGTCGGAAAACATATATTTTCGTTCAATCCATTTCTCATCTTTTACCATCCATTTATCTACCTTCAATAATTCCTCTTGAACTTCTTCCTCAGTTAATCGTAGCATCATTTTTCACATCCTTTATTGGAAGTAACGCAAGACCATTGTTAATAAGGCGTGTTACAGCTTCGTCAGTTGTGAAAGTAGAAAGTTGATGTAGTAATGTTGCCGATGTTTCATGCCCTTTGTTATGCTCTAAAAGTAACTCTAATACTTCAAGGCGCAGCAACCATTCTTTCGCATAAAATTTATTTAATACCTCTTGAATTGCTACTAATTGATCGATATGCGCGTCGTGTAAGATCCCCTCACTTCGAATATTTCGAACTGTTTGATACATACGTTCAAGTTCATTCAGTACAAGTGGAGCAGGAATTTCTTGAACTTCTTCATCCATTGGGAAAAATGCTGCTGCATCTGCGGCACCTGGGAATACTGAAGTGATTTGTGAGCCAACAGCCATATCAAATGCGCCCCATGAAGCATCAAATAAAACGCGGGCGTTATAAGTAACTGTGCAATCGATAAAGGAAATAAGAGCAATTTTCTTATTGGTTTTTACAATATTTGTTACTGTTCCTTTTACATGAATACCACTTGCAAAAGTAAACTCAGCGATAGTTCCAATTGTAATTCCTAATGATTGTAGTTGTTCGTCTGTACAAGTTTCTAATGCAATATTTTCAGTGAGTAATCCAATCGGTGTTCCAAATCCATCACTGTGTACAGAAGTAGAATGATTCGCTAACTGTTTATTATGAAGCGCTAATGCCGTTGGCGAATTTGTTCGCATGTAAATTAATTCACCTGCATCGTTTTCAATTGTCTCGCTAAATGTACCAGTAATTTGTAAGCCGCTATTTAGCTCAGCTGTTGCATAGTTCTCGGAGCGAATTGCTTTTTCTAAACCTTCTTTTCCACCTGTTTTAAAGGCCATCGTTTTAGAAAATGTTTCAAGCGCATCTGTTAATTCTTCAAAGGATTTACAAACAAATAGTTGTGGTTGCATTTTTGTTACGTCATAAGTTGTCCCTGTACATGCTTCGATAGAAAATGGAACCTTTTCTACAGCGTCAGTTAAGCAATGTTTGCTTTCGCCAACAGAAGAAAGGAGGCCAGCACCATATATTTTTGGATCATCTATATTTCCAATTAATCCATATTCTACTGTCCACCAGAAAAGACGTGAAATTTGTTCAGCTTCTGATAAACCAGAAACTAAGTTTTGTTTTTCAATTACAGCATTTTCAGCAGCCTTAACTTCATCAGGAGTAGAAGTAGGGCTTTCTTTTACTATCGTTAATGTACGAACAGCTTCAAATGCATCATGTTCTTCTTTTGTAGAGAAAGCTTTTGCACCAATTTGCCCAAAACGTTTCACATATTTTGCATATGTAGGATCAAGTAAAATCGGTGCGTGTCCTGCTGCTTCGTGTACGATATCTGGAGCTGGTGTGTACTCGATATTTTCTACTTTCCGAATATCTGTTGCGATCGGTAGTAATCCGTGTCCTTGAAAATCGAAGAATGCTACGCCGGGAATAAGTCCGTCAATCGTTACAGCGCCCCAGCCACTTGGTGCTAAACATTCATTCATTTCTTCTACTTTTGGAATTGCATCTATATTAATACCAGATGATTGTAGTCCGTTCACATAGGCTGGATGAGCAACGTCTTTTAAGAAGCTATGATTTTGTCTCATAATATAACGCCACACGGCGTGATTCACCGGTGTGTATTGATCATAATGTTGTGTGGATACGAATGGTTTTAAATGCGATGGAATTTCTGTTTTCTTTGTCATTTAGACATCCTCCTTTTTTTCAATAAAATTGAATATCGATTTCGTATAGCTTGTATCACCTCCTTTCATTTTTTGTAAGCGCTTATAAAATTTTATCATAAGATTCGGAATTATTTAACATCTGTTTCTATGAGAAATAGAAAAAGCCCCTATCGGAGAATCCGATAGGGGCGAAAGAATCGCGGTACCACCCTATTTGTAAGTGAAAATATACTTACATCTCAATTAATGATAACGGAAAAATTCCGTCTTTTCCTTCATGCATAAAAGCACTACGAAAAAGAAGCTCCAGAATTGTAATTCATACTTATATATGTGCTAATTTCCACCGACCATTAGCTCTCTGTAACAGGGATATAAGATACTACTGCGATTCCTTCAACGCGTATATATGAAATTGTGTAAGAGGTTGGACGCAAAAAAGTCCCTATCGGAAAATCCGATAGGGACGATAAAAATCGCGGTACCACCCTATTTGTAAACAACTAATTGTTTACCACTCACTTTACGATAACGGAAAGATCCGTCTTTCTCTTCATGCATAAAAAGCATTACGGGAAAGAAGCTCCAGAATTGTAATTCACGCTTGTATATGTACTGATTCGCACCAACCATCAGTTCTCTGAGACAGTGATATAAGTCGCTACTAGTATTCCTTCAAAGCCGATATATAATTCGTTCAACTAAACTATGTTTTGTATTATAAAACTATATTAAAAAATTTGTCAATAAAAATTTTTTATCTCATGTTAATGAGCAGTAAAACTTCTACCTCAAAATTCGGTGGGAGTAAAGAAGTTAGATGGGAGACTAACTACTCGTGAACCCCGATTGGTGAAGGCTAATAATCAGTGGGGATGAATGAAATCTCCACTGATTAAAGTCTCACTTTATTTTACTTCTAAATCAACATTTAAATTAGTTGTATTTCCAGCTGCATCGGTTGCAACAATATGAATGGTATTCTTTCCTTGTTGTAATTGATTACGATCGAAATAAATGTCGTAGTTTTTCTCCCAAGTGTTTAGGAATGCACTCTCCCATACACCATTACCGTTAATCTCATATTGCATTCTCACTGGAATACCAGGTGCAATCCAACCGGATTCTGTCATCCAATCTAGTAGAATATCATCAACTTTTCCTCTAATTATGAGGTTTTCCTGATCAACTTCGTGCGTTAACTTAGGTGCTGTTCGGTCAACAAACACAGCTCCTGTTTGCTTTGTTTCTCCACCAGAGTTAGAAGCAACAGCTTCGATTTGGTATAAGCCATCAGGCAACGGAGATCCGTCAGTTCTTGTACCATTCCATTTGAAAGATTTATAACCTGGTGTTTCGTTTTTACCTTGATATACCGTGCCTTGATATGCCACACGGTCTTTCGTAATTAAATTGGCATGAAACGCTATATCTTCAACTGGTGTAACTAAATAGTAATTGATTAGATTGTCATCTAGTATGTTGTCATTATTTGGACTGAAAGTAGAATTAACGATTTCAAGGCCATCAATACGCTTGTATTCTTTCGGATCGATGCTAAATGTAAATGGAATACGCATCTCTTCCGTTTTCCCTTGCTCTTTTACATATAGATTCCCTGTATATACGCCTTGTGGTAAGGAGCTATCTACAGTAATAGTAAAAGGTTTTTCAATATTACTATTCGGTTTCATACTAATAGAAGAAGGGAAAGAAGTCTGGATTTTTGTTTTTGTATCTAATAATTCAATACGAGTTGAAAAGTTTTTCTTTTTGTTAGAAAGATTTTCTAACGTAATATTTTGTGTTAGTTTCAGTTTGCCGCTATTCGGTTTAATAAGACCGAAGCTTACATTGTTCGGTTTCACTAACGCATCCGTTTGTGCTGCTTTTGGAATGTTAATTAAACCTGATCCTTGCGCCATGACAGGATATGTATTTTCATTGACATCCTTTAATGTTTTTGCAGTGTTGGCAAGAGCAGATTTCAATTGTTCTGTCGTCCAATCAGGATGCATTTGACGTAGTAAGGCAACGGCTCCTGCTACTTGTGGCGCAGCCATACTTGTTCCGTTGTGAGATTCATAGCCACCTCTTGGTACCGTACTAGTAATTTTTACGCCAGGTGCAACAATATCAGGTTTTATGAGCCAACTACCTTGTGATGGTCCTCTTGAACTGAAGTTACCAATCAGTTCGGTTTTATTTGGTTGTCCAATCTTTATATTTTTCTTTCGTTTTGTAATTAAATTTTTCAACTCTTCGCCATTTGTATTTGATAGTTGCATGACTGGAAGAGTTATATCTTCACGTCCAAAATATTCGGGCATAATATTAATTTCTTTTTCGTTAGAAATTAATAGCACGCCGAGAGCACCAGCTTGTTTTGCTTGTTCTGCCTTTACTAACGTGCTCGAAGTTCCTTGTAAAACAAGGGCGAACTTACCTTTCACATCTTGTTTAGCGTAATCGCTTGAATTACCGTAGCCAACATAGACAAGCTGAGCATCGTTTCCTACTCGGAAGTCCGCTTTTGATAACGGTAATCCTTGATAAGATTTATTAGAACCAGCTACTTGGAATGTTGGGAATGGAATAGAAACAGTAGATGCACCAACAGAGATGACGCTACTCGCGTTACCAGGAGCATCAACAGACCAAGGCTTTGGTCCATCATTTCCATTTGAAACGACTGCAGTAACACCAAGTTTTGCTGCACGTTCTAACGTCATTGTTACAGGTTGATCAGGGACATTTAAATCTTGACCGAGAGATAAATTTAAAACGTCAGCGCCATCTTGAATAGCGCGCTCAATACCTTGAAGAATATCTTCGGTCGTACCAGTACCGCTATCATTCATTACACGATAAGCTAGAATAGATGCATTTGGAGCAACACCTTTAATTTTTCCGTTACCAGCAATAATGCCAGCTACATGAGTACCGTGTACATTGCCATCCATCGGATCATTATCCTCATCGACTGTATCATATCCACCGATATAGTTTGCTTGTAAATCAGGATGTGTATAGTCTACGCCAGAATCAATAATAGCGACTTTCATACCTTTTCCATCAAGCGGTTTGCCAGATGGATCTTTTAAATTCCATGCTTCAGGTGCACCGATTGTCGGTCCACCGACATTTGGCGCTTCTTCATTAGTAGTGCTTTTTGCTGTTTCATGCAATTTATATGTTAAGTTCGGATAAATAGCTTTTACTTCAGGCAAAGAAGCTAAAGCAGCAACTTGATCTCCTGGAATAGAAATAGAAAATCCAGAAAATAACGTACTATACGTTTCTTTTATCTTTGCTTTTGGTGCTTTTTCTTTAATTTTCTTTGTTGTATCCTCTTGTGCCTTTTTTAATTGTGCATGGTATGATTGCACATTTCCATTTTTTAAATCTGGAGCATGCTGAATGTTACTTTGTGAAGCGAGCGGAGCATGTTGCAATTCTACAATGACTGAAATTTCTTTTGCTGTTTTTGTTTCAACATTTTGCGCGATTTTGTTTTCTCCCCATTGCTCAATATTGGCTTTTAACTGTGGACTAAATTGTTTCTCCTTTTGCAGCGATTCAGCATGTGCGCTTAAAGCTCCAAAGCTAGAAAAGACAAGCGCCATACTTAATAGTGCAGATGTAGTTTTTTTCATTGAAACTCCCCCTAATAAAAAGTGCCAATATTCCGAAAAGTTATCTTACATTTTTGTTGCGAAAAATAAAACCGAATGTTGGCTAAACTATACTTTCGACATAATTCATACCAATCCTCTTTGAATTAAAAATTTCTTGGGGAATTTTTTGGGATTATGTCGAATGCATAATATTCAGCGTGGAGAGGCCCACCCTTACTGGGCATAAATCCACAACAATTGTGCAATGAATCTGGAGTGAAATTCGCATATAGTAAGCGGAATATGAGGAATGCTATAAGAAAAATGGAGGAACGTATGAAAAAAATTATCGTGAGTAGTAGTGTGGGTTTATTCATTTTTATATCTTCAATTTTTAGCACTAGTGCGGAACATAATGGGATGAAAGTTGCTTTCATTCGTCATCATGACCTTTGGGTTAAAATTGATGGAAAAGAAAAACAAATAACAAAGGGTGAGTACATAACAGGGCCAAAATGGTCTCATGATGGAGAATGGATATCTTATGCTAAAGGAAAGAAGCAAAACACCTTGGAATTGTACCGACTGGAAGATGGAAAAAAAATTAGCCCATTGCAATCTGAAGTATCAAATTATCAATGGTCACCGAAAGAGAATATAATTGCATTTGTATTTGCAGATACATTAAATACGTTTGATGTCCAAAAAAAGAATGCAGATTTTGAAAATGTATCCGCTGGTGTAGGGGATTATGCATGGTACCCTGATGGAAAGAAGTTTCTTGTATCTTCTGAAGCACACTTACTTCCAACAGGATGGACAGGAGCCCAGCTATATGAAGTGCAACAAGATGCACATATGAATCCTCATAAAATGAAACATTTATATGCATTACCAAATGAACATGATGATTTTCTAGCGCTAGTTGCAAGCGGGTTTGAGTGGTCACCAGATCGAAAGTGGATTTCATTTTTAGCTGTACCGACAGCTTCATGGTCAGCTGATAGCAATACGCTTTGCTTAGTTCGAGCAGATGGCAGTCGATTTGAAAAGGTAGATCAAATGTTATTAAACACACAATGGTTCAAATGGGCGCCATCCCAGAATATATTAGCTTATATTGAAGGAAGCGGGAGAGTTGCGTTAGAGAATAAACATTTAAAAGTAAAAGAATTGCCGGCACTTCAGCAGAACACATTTACGCCGAAAGGATATGTCGATTGGGATTTTGCATGGAAGAATGATAAAGTAATTATCGTTTCACGGGCAAAAGAGGCAGGGATAGAAACTCCGCCAGAAAAAAGGCCACTGCCATCTTTAAATGAGATTGATCGTACAAGCGACAAACAACATCAAATCACAAAGCCACCTCATAAGCAAGGTGATTATCATCCGATTTTTATGAATAAGAGCAATCAATTAATATGGATACGTTCAGACCGTGAGAAAGCCAATGTATGGATTGCAAATAGTGATGGGAAACAGGAAAAGAAGTGGATTGAAAATATAGATGTACCTGAGTGGTATTATGAGAAATGGAATTGGGAAAATGTTATCTCAGTGAAAGCAGAATAAAAAAACGTGCCTAAAAGATAATTTTAGGCACGTTTTTTATTGTTATTTATGTGTTTTATTTGGCTTTTTTTTCGCTGGGTTCCCGTTTCCCTGACGCTTTCTGTTTTGTTCATCTTTTGCTTGTTTTTCATGCAGTGTATCTAAAAAATCATTCGAGTTACTCATTTTTATATCGCTCCTTTCATTTCGTCCTAATTACTATAACCATTTAGGAGGATAATCATGAGATAAAAATTAAGCACTTAGTTTTCTCCGATAATATATATAAAATATGCCATACGTAATAAATAGCATAAATAAAATTTGTAACTCTACATTTTCTTTTAAAATAGTTGAGACAGAAGATGGTAAGTAAGGGGATGTATCGCTCGTTCCTATACCTAACCATTTGTTTAAGAGGTTAATGGTACAAAACATAAAAACACCAGACCAGCTTGCAATAATTGCCTTCTGTTTAATTTTTGTTTCACGTTCATCATCTGTAATCCAAGGATTAGCAGTTTTATCACTACTAAAAAATCCGTTTATATATCCCCATATAATCATTCCGATTAAGATAGTTATCCATTTCATATTTGTGATTCCCCTCTCTCTTGTAAAAAGTATTTTACATATATGATTGTAATATTTCCCAATTGTTTGTGTCAAATCTTTTTTACATATCGTTTTTTCTTATAGCAGGAATAATGGATGAGATAGGGAAGGAATTATGTTGAAGGATTTCATAGAGAGAGGAGGATGAGTATGAAACTCGTCTTTGTTCGGCATGGAGAAGGTGAACATACAAAAGATTTGCCGTCAACTTTACAAGTATTGCATCCATCATTAACGGATGAAGGAAGGAATCAGGCTAAATTACTTCAATGCAATGTGCCATTGCAAGAAACGGATATATTAGTTGCCAGTCCTACAATTAGAACTTTACAAACGGCGACAATATGGAGTGAGAAGGTATCTTGTCAAACAATTGTTCATCCATATGTATCCCCACGTATTTTTCCTTATCGAGAAGGAGCGAAAACATTACCATGTGATCACATAGTAGAGCAGGAAATGATAGCAAATTTATTTCCACATTTTTTGATAGAGAAAAACACAAATAAGCAGTTATGGACGGAGGGTATAAATACTATTTCAGAGAATCGCTTTCAGCAAATAGTAGATGAATTTCTTCTTTGGTGTTATGAGCTAGACGCTGAAAGAATTTGCATTGTATCTCACGACGGGACGATTACAGCATATAGGCAATATTTACAGAAAGTCGTTTTAACTAGATCTGATTTTTTGAAGGAAACGGGTATATATGAAATGGAGGTATCCCTTAAAAGTTTGATTGATGAGATCTAATGATAGGATGGAGGGTGTGTATGTTGAATGTTGCACTAGTAGTTGGCTTTAACTCTGATTTAGAGGCGCAATCAATCCGGGCATCGCTTGAATATTTTGGGGCAAAAGTTATAACATACTGGATTGGTAGACCGAAAGAGTTCATCGATATTCTTTCTGGAAAAGGTTTATATAATGATATCGATTATGTTGTCTTTTGCTTTCATGGTGAGGAAGGAAAGTTTGTTATGGAAGAGTTAGGTGAAGATATATATGAACAAAATGAACCGAGGGGATACTTTGGTGCAGCAGAAATTTATAAATATGCAAAATTGCATAATACACATATTGTAAATAGCGGGTGTACGTTAGGGGATCGAAAACTAGCAGAATCTTTTTTACGTAGTGGAGCGAAATCGTATATTGGATCGATAGATTATGTAGATGGGAATGCAGCACTTATGTTTACAATACGCTTATTTTATGGGCTTATTAACCATGAAAAAACGATAGAAGATGCTTTTCAAGAGGCGATATTAATCGATGAGGAGATACGTACATTTCAATTCTATAAATAGAAAAAACGCTTTTATTTTATATTCGAATAAAGGCGTTTCACATTTAACTCACATTTTTTTTACATTTTCTTCAATGAAAATGATTATCACCTATGGTATGATATGTTCAAGTTTTTACAGGTAAAAAAAGTTACTATATAAACGTTAGTTTTTAATGTTTCATACACATGTCACAAATTATTCGTAATTAACATTTTAAAAATAAGTAACTAATGTTATTATATTATCTGTAACTAACTTAATTACAACTTTAGGAGGAAGATATGGTTATTCAATTTTTAAGAGAAAACAAAGCAGTTTCTTTTGTGTTAGCAATAATCCGAGTATATCTTGGTTACACATGGTTAATGGCTGGAATCGGTAAACTACAAGGAAAAGGATTCGATGCAACTGGTTATTTACAAGGTGCAATTGAAAAATCTAAAGGAGCACAACCGGCTGTTCAATCTTGGTGGGCATCGTTTTTACAAGATTTCGCAATTCCAAACGTTGATCTATTTAATACACTTGTAACGTGGGGAGAAATTTTAGTTGGAATTGGTTTAATTGTAGGTTGTTTAACAAAAACAGCGGTCTTTTTCGGCCTTGTAATGAACTTTTCCTATATGCTTAGTGGGTCAATTGGTGTAAACCCTGAAATGGTTATCCTATCAATGTTCGTTTTAGTCTCTAGTATGAATGCTGGTAAATTTGGAATAGATGGTTTCGTTATTCCGAAAGTACTAGGATCAAAAACTCAAAAACGCCAAAAGCAAGCTGCTTAATATATGAAAGCGGGTATCTCAAAATGAGATACCCGCTTATGTTATTTTTCAACTTTGATTGGATTGTTCTTAAAGAATTCTTTTACATAACCTACAAATTCTTGTGGCTCTTGACGAAATGGTGCATGATAACCTTTTTCGATAATATGGAAAGTACTATTTTTTAAGAATTGATGATACGTTTCTCCTTCTTTCCAAGAAACGCTACTATCATTTCTTCCCCATATAATTAAGGTTGGTTGTTTCAGTTCATTTGCATTGATTTGAAGACGTCTAGGCCATAATTTCATTTTATTGTAATGCTCTTCATCATTACGTTTAAAATTCACTTTACTTTCATCATAATCTGCAACAGCAGAAACGGTATTTAAATCAGTCGACAACTGTGGTTTTGGTGAGCCTTGTTTATTAACAAATGTATGAGGCCCACCTGTAGCATCAGTTAAGATAAGGTGGGTAACGGCTTCAGGATATAAATATGTTAAATTAAGAGAAATTTCTCCGCCCATTGAGTGTCCCAGTATTGCAAACGAATCATAACCTAGTTTTTTCATTAATTTATAATATAAATTTGCATGAGTTGGGAAAGAATAATAAAAATCCATCGGCTTAGATGAGCGCCCGAAGCCTAAAGCATCTACAGAAATAATTGTATGATCTTTTGCTAAATCTGAGTAAATCTTTTGAAAACCATCTGACGATCCTCCAAATCCATGGATCATAAGTAAAGGTGGCTTTTCATTACCAATCTTTTTAAAGTAAATGGTTTGCCCATCTATTTCTACCATTTTTTCCTCGGTAGCTAGTTTCGCTGTAAGTGTATTTTTAACTTGTTTTACTTGTTCTACTGGCTTTTCTGCTGCACTACATCCTACTAATAGTGTAAGAGTAAGACAACCTACCATAAAATAGCTAAATCGCTTCAATGAGGTGTCCCCTTTCTAACATAACGCTGTATCTATCATAGCAAATAGCATATTACGATTTCCAGGAAGTTGGCTACCACTTTTTATCATAAGAGGTGAAAGGAGCGTTTCTTGGAAATTTTCTGTTTGAAGAAATTGACGAAATGAAAATTGTGAATGTGGGACATCAATCCTTACTGTGCCATTCCAACACTCACAGATTCTCTTGAATAATTGAATAGCGTCCTGCTCTTGCTTTGCGATAAGTGGATTGACGCACAATATATTACCTTTTTGTACACATAAGGAAAAAGCTTCTATACAGTTATTTCTCTCAATTTTAAAAGAGTGGCTTGCTCTTGGTAAGAGTAATGAATAAAGTAAAGAACGATTAGCACCAGTTGTAATTTGATCGAGAGAAATTAGTGATGCAAGGTCCGATTCTTTTACTTGTTGTGTATGAGCAATATGTGTCTTAGTAGTTTGTTTTTCGAAACGATGAATCGTCGTGACTGTTTGAAATCCGCACGATGTATAAAGAGGCTCGCCAGCCTTTGTTGCAATAAGTGCAATTGGTTGTTTTGGGGTGGTGCATTCTAAGCAGCGATTAAGCAACATACGTCCGATGCCCCGGCCTTGAAAATTAGGATGGACAATTAACATGCCAATAGTAGAAAAACTATCTTTAAAAGGAAATACTCCTCCAGATGCAATCAGTTTATTTTCATGCATATAACCGATAAGTGTGCCGAGAGAAAGATACATTTCGAATTGCTTTTTCATAAATGCTTTATCTTGTAACCATCCGATAGCTTTGCAAAGGTCGAGTAAATCAAAAATAGAAGATTCATCTAGCGTTATTATTTTCATAAGTGCTCACCGCGTTTCTATTAATTTTCATGAAAGTAGATTAAAAATGTTGAATAAGAGATTTACGTTAAATGAAATCCAACTTATTTTTATTTTGATTGTAAAGGGGAAGAAGGTTGGTACGAAAAGACAAAGTTATACAAATTATAACTGATATTTACATAAGTTAACAAAAAATTTACATATAACTAATTTTCTCTTAATAGTCTTCTATTAAATTTGATAGTGGGAAATGAATAACCTAATTAGGGGGACAATATAGTGAAAAAGTTTGTAAAAAAAGCATGGCCATTTGCAGTTGTGGCATCGTTAGCTGTTACTTCGGTAGCAACATGGAATTTTACTCGTTCTAGTGAGGTTAATGCAGATGAGAGCGGAAGCAATGCAAAGATTAAAAATGTCATCGTATTAATTGGGGATGGTATGGGACCTTCATATATGACGGCTCACCGTTATATGAAAGATAATCCAAAAACTTTTGAGATGGAATCTACAGAATTTGATAAGCATCTTGTAGGAACGCAAAAAACATATCCGGAAGATGAACATGAAAATATTACAGACTCTGCATCTGCAGCAACTGCTATGTCAGCAGGAATTAAAACATACAATGCGGCAATTGCAGTTGATAATGATAAAGCAGAAGTGAAAACTGTTCTTGAACAAGCGAAAGAAAAAGGGAAATCAACGGGACTCGTTGCTACTTCTGAAATTACACATGCAACACCAGCTGCTTTTGGTGCGCATGACATTAGTCGTAAAAATATGGACGCAATTGCAAATGATTATTTTGATGAAAAAATTAAAGGGAAGCATAAAGTAGACGTTATGCTTGGCGGCGGAGTAAATAACTTTGTTAGAAAAGATCGTAATCTTACAGAAGAATTTAAGAAATCTGGTTATAGCTATGTAACTGATCGCAATCAATTGTTAAATGATAAAAATGATCAAATTCTAGGTTTATTTGCGCCAGGCGGTTTAGATAAAATGATTGACCGTACTGATAAAACACCTTCATTAGAAGAAATGACAAATGCAGCAATTGAACGTTTGAACAAAAATAAAAATGGTTTCTTCTTAATGGTTGAAGGAAGTCAAATCGACTGGGCTGGACACGATAATGATATCGTTGGTGCAATGAGTGAAATGGAAGACTTTGAAAAAGCATTTAAAGCAGCGATTGAGTTTGCGAAAAAAGATAAAAATACGTTAGTCGTTGCAACGGCAGACCATGCTACTGGCGGATTATCTTTAGGTGCGAATGGCGAGTATAACTTTAAAGTAGATCCAATTAAAGCTGCAAAACGCACACCAGACTTCATGGCAAATGAAATTGCAAAAGGTGCAAATGTAGAAGAAACATTGAAAAAATATATTGATTTACAATTAACACCAGAAGAAATTAAAGCGGTAAATGATATTGCTCCTTCAAAAGATGTAACAAAGATTGATAATGCGATTGAGGATATTTTCAATAAGCGTTCGGTTACAGGCTGGACAACAGGCGGACATACAGGGGAAGATGTAAACGTATATGCATTTGGCCCAGGTAAATACTTGTTCTCGGGTGTTCAAGAGAATACAAATATTGCTAAACGTGTCTTTGATATTATCGGCGGTGGCGATCCGAATAAAGGAAGACGCTAATTATAAATGAAAGTGAGGCGAAATGCCTCACTTTTCTTTTTAGGGGATGGAAAGATGAGGGCTTTTTTCAGAGGGATAGGATCCCTTCTAATAAGTGCATTATTACTAGTTGGGTGTCAATCCAAGGAGAGTCATATAGAACAAAAATCTACTACTACAAAAACTGAGGAAAAGGTACAAATAACGAAAGAAGAAGAGAAATCGATTCAAGATGTTATGGAGAAATTTGTACGGACAACAAATGAAAAAAATCTTGCTGAACATATGGATTTATTTTCAAAGAAGATGCCTAGTGCTGAAGACTTAAAAACACAAAAAGAAGCAACTTTTCAAAAGGGAAATAAGAAAATTGAATTGGAACATATAGACATGAAAGCTAGTAAAGCAGGGTATGTTGTTGTTGAGACAAAGGAAAAAGAAATAGAGGGAGAGATCACTCTTCAGAAGAAAGTACAGTATGCACTTGGAAAAGAAGAGGATGGATGGAAAATTGAAGAGGTTCGCACGATAGAGAAGAAATAAAGTGCAACTTTAATCAGAGCGTCTTCCTGCCTGTAAATAGCGAAATAAAAAAGGTTCTCATTGGCGAGAACCTTTTTTTATAGTGGTAACATAATTTGATTTGAGCATGCTTCGATATCATCAATATCTTGGCGGATTGTTGCCATTTTATTATCGAGGTCTTCAGCCTTCATTGCTGCATCATGTAGTTCATCTTTTAAATACTCAGGTATTTTCCCTTCATATTTATAATAAAGTTTATGTTCTAAACTTGCCCAAAAGTCCATTGCGAGTGTACGCAACTGAATTTCTGCAAATACTTCTTTTGTACCAGAATTCAGTGATAAAGGATATTTAATAATCATGTGTAAACTTTTATAGCCGTTTCCCTTTGGATTAGCGATATAATCTTTTACCTCTATGATTTCCATATCTTCACGCTTTTGAATGACTTCTTTTAAATGATAAATATCTTCTACGAAGCAACATGTAATACGAATGCCGATGATGTCTTGTAAATGCGTTTGGGCATTGTCAACTGTCGGTAATAAATTTTTACGTTCAAGCTTTTTAATAATACTTTCAGGTTGTTTTAATCTTGTTTTTATATGTTCAAACGGGTTGTAATCCTCTAAAAATTGAGCTTCCCGGTTCATAATTTCAAATTTAGTTTTTAACTCTTCTAAAGCAAATGTATATGGTAGTACAAAAGCTTTCCAGTAGTTAACTGTTGATTGATTATATTCCATTTATATACACACCTTTTCCTATTTACAAGTGAGGTTGTTATTATACTAAATACCAAAGCATATAAGCGCAAGCAGCAAATGATGAGATCATAAAACGATATTTAGTTTTCATACTTTCAACTCCTTTCGAGTAAGATTCTATATGAATAAACGTGATTGTTAATAAGTTCACTATGTACAATTCCTATAGTAATAGATTCATGTGAATTTCGTATGAACTAATTGTTTCAGATTTTTGTCTTTTTTTTGTAAAGCATCATTATTATCCATAATTTAAAGTGTTTTCATTTGGTTTATTTAATTGTATAAATTAATGTATATTTGAATTTATGGTTATTAAGGAGGCTATACGGTGAACTTTGAAGAATTAGCAATTGCTAGACGTTCCGCGATGAAATTTGTACAAGGAATAGAAATCCCTGATGAGGATTTTAAAAAAATATTTGAGCTAACAAAGCTTTCGCCATCTTGTTACAATTTGCAACATACACATTATGTTGTAATTCGTGATCAAGAGCGAAAAGAAAGATTAAAAGAGTTAGCTTTCGGACAATATAAAGTATCGAGTGCATCTGCGGTAATACTTGTTTGTGGTGATAAGAGAGCATACCAAAATGTCGAAAATATTTATTTCGGTATGAAGGTTTTAAAGATGATTGATGAATGTGAATATGAAGATACAATTAGGCAAACGAAAGGGCTATATGAAGGAAAAGGGGAGCGCTTCATGGAAGAGGAAGCGATTAGAAATGCTTCGTTAAGTGCGATGACTTTTATGTACGCAGCTAAATATTATGGCTATGATACGTGTCCAATGATCGGTTTCGATGAAAAAGCAGTACAAAGTGAATTAAATATGCCGGACCATGTAGTGCCTGTTTTAATGATTACGATAGGAAAAAGTGATACTACTAAAATTCGCCCAAGAGGATATCGAAAGCCGATTAGTGAGTTTGTTACATACGAAACATTTTAATATAAGGTATAGATTATTGAAAAGAAAGGGTTCTATTTAGACCCCTTTTGTTTCAATTGACAAATAGAATAAAGTTATATAACATATAAATCGTAATCATTACGTTTTAGTTTGCGATCTTTGAAAGAAAGGAGAATGACATATGCGTGTAAATATTACACTAGCTTGTACGGAGTGCGGTGATCGTAATTATATTTCTAAAAAAAATAAGCGAAACAATCCAGAGCGCATCGAACTAAAAAAATATTGTCCACGATTAAAACGAGTAACGTTACATCGTGAGACGAAGTAGAAGACTAGAGATATCTCTAGTCTTTTTTGTTTGTTATAATTACCTTAAATTGTAATAAAGGGAGAGGTATGATGAATCAAAAAGATAAAGAAAGAAAAGAGAAAGTGGCTCATATAATTAATATTCCAGATGATTATAGACTTGCTGTAGATGATGAAGAAGGTGTGGATGACCCGTATCATCTATTATGGTGGGAGCATAAAGAGGATGAGGAGAGAACGATACAAATTACGTTGAATAGACATACTGGTAATTTAATTGAATTTAGTATAGATGATGAAAAAATTTTTTCGAGCGGTAAGAAAGCGCTAGAGGAGAATAAAGCAAGAGAGATTGCAAATGCATTCTTAAAAAAATATACAAAAGAAGGATATGAATTTTATACATATGAAACGGTTAAGGACGACAGGCGTGGTCGGAAAGAAGTAAATTATATGCAAGAAGTGAATGGCTACCCATTGCCGAATACAGGGTGTGTTGTGCGAGTTCATCCTTCAGGTAATGTTGTGCATTTTCGTTATAATAGACAAAAAGCTATCGAGAAAAAACCGTTATGGCCAAGTGAAATCGTTGAAGAGAACGTCGTCTTAGAAAATTTGAAAGCTAAACAAGATATGAGACTTGTATTTGTAGATTTAACACACTCTTCATGTGAGTATGAAAATGGAGAAGAAGTAAAAGGGTACCATCTTGTATATGAACCTGAACCTAGTCATGCGTTTATTAATGCAAGTACAGGTAAAGATTTATTTGGACCCGATCATTATAAATTGCCTTCAACTGTAGCTGTTGAAAAACCGAAAAAAGGCAGTAAACAATATGATATATTCGATTTGCTTGACTGGGATAAAGAAAGTTTTACAAAAGTAGCTGAGACGGAAAATGATGATGAAATAAGAATGAAATTTGTTCCGAAAGAGGAACTGCAGAAACAGAAAGAAGAAAAGAATCCCTATTTAATGAATGAATTCTTTAAGAAGCATTTACCGATGTTAAAATATAATAATTTAATTGGCATTACGGTTGATAAATCTACCAATGAATTAATTGGCTTTATAAAATTGACAGAAGATAAAGAAGTAAAATCAATATTGTCTAGAGAGGAATGTTTACAAAAAGCACTTCAATTTTTGGAACAAGTTATTCCAGATGTCACACAATATCTACGCCTTTGGGAAGAACGTGAAGAAGCAGAAGGTGGGATTGAAAGATTTATCTTTTCCGTATATGTGAATGGTATTCCAGCAGAGTATAAGCAATTTATGGTCAACATCAATACAGAAAATGGGGCTGTGATGCATTATTCAGGAGAATCTAGCAATTTTATAAAAGAATTACTTACATACGAAACAACACCAAAAGTAACAAAGGAAAAAGCGTTAGAAATATACAGAGGGGCCATGCGAGTTCATTTAGAATGGTTTTTAGAGAATGATGTAGAGGAAACTAGCTACGAACTATTGTATAAACAAACAACGGATGAAAATTATAAAGAATCCTTCGATTGTAGTCGAGAACTGCGTTATATTGATGCGCATACCGGGGAGAAAGTTTGGAGTAAATACTAGTAAAAGCCAATCGATACGTATCGATTGGCTTTTACTACGTTCTTAGAATCATTTATTAATTGCCGTTAAGTGGTTGAAGAATACCATCTTGCGCTTTTGACCAATCATATAGGTTTCCATCAGATCCCACTGCAAAATTTAGAGTACGAGAGTTCTCAGGAGATTCGCGTCCGTATAAGACGTCGTATATCTTAATACCATTTATTGTGCCAATTAGTCTGTCTTCGCTGGAGCCGTAACGAATTTCATTTGAGCGAGCCCCCATTCTTTTTTCTAGAACTTTTATAGCATCTTCACTTGTGAATGTAATAGTATCAGTTTGTTTATTTGGTTGTTTAGTTGGTTGTTGCTCTTTTTGTGTGTTTTTAGATTCTGCTTCAGGTTTTGTATTATTTTCAGGTTTTGTGTTGTTCTCAGTTTTTGCATTGTTTTTAGTTGTTGTGTTGTTCTCAGTTTTTACGTTGTTTTTAGTTGTTGAGTTGTTTTTAGTTGTTGAGTTGTTCTCAGCTTTTGAGTTGTTCTCAGCTTTTGAGTTGTTCTCAGCTTTTGCGCTGTCTTCAGTTTTTTGGCTG
>NZ_JAKUFT010000014.1:0-84155 GCF_022663605.1 Bacillus cereus group sp. BfR-BA-01379 | reverse complement strand
GAAATTAGAATTTGATTACAACGGCAATTTAACACAAGTTTGGGATTCTAAAATTAGTAGTAAAATAAATAATCATTACGTAATTACGAATGCAGGATGGAATGGTGAAATTCCTCCTGGTGGGTCTGTTACAATCGGAGGAGCAGGAACAGGCAATCCTGCTGAACTATTAAATGCATCCATTAGCGAAAACTAAACGTAACCTCCATTAATTATTTCACTAAAGTTTGAATTTAGGTTTGAGTCCTCTGACCTAAATTCAAACTTTTAATTTTATGAAAAATCACAAATCTATATTACGATAACCTATTATAATCATATTTAGTTTCTAATATGAAGTTCATGTGAAGTTCATCTGAATTTTACATGAATTTCCTTTCAGTTCTATTGTCTTCCTATACTAATCACATTATCCTTTACATATAGGAATTATTTTCATTCCACTTCAAACTATCTATATATATAAAGAAAAGATAGTCGCCTATTAGGGAAAGGCATCTAAATATAAACATAACATAAGAAAAAGCACGCTTATAAGCGCACCATAAGAGTGCTTCTTCATACAATTCTCATGTAAGAGTTCTCGAAAATCATGTTAATCACAAAGAAAAGGCATTAGCTTTTATAAGCTAATGCCTTTTCTTTATTCATATTGTTCAGCGTTCCATTCTTCTATATTCCATACTTTTGTGACCCATTCTTCATAGAAAGACGGCTCATGTGAGACAAGTAAAACTGTTCCTGTATATTGTTGTAACGCTTCCTGCAAAGACTTCTTTGTTTCTATATCCAAATGATTAGTCGGTTCATCTAAAATTAACACATTGCTTTTCGTTACGATAAGTTCACATAAACGCACTTTCGTTTGTTCTCCGCCGCTTAATAAACGAATGGGTTTTAATACGTGCTCTTCTTTCAAGCCACACTTTGCTAATGCTTGGCGTACTTCTTTCCTAGTCATATCTGGTCTTTCTGTCCAAATTTTCTCTAATGGTGTTGTTTCTGAAGCAAACTCTTCCTGTGCAAAATAGGCAGGATTTACTCGCTCGCCAACAGAAATCGAACCACTGAGCGGCTTTATTTCGCCTAATAACGTTTTTAACATCGTCGTTTTTCCAATTCCATTATGACCAACAATCGCTATCTTTTCTCCCTTTTTCACTTGTAAATTCAACTCTGAACATAATGGATTACTATAACCTATCCTTAGTTTCTCAGCTTGCAATATACGACTTACTGGCTCCTCATAAACAGTAAAATCAAAACGGGATCGAGTTACATGATTGACCTTTTCAATCCTTTGCATTTTCTCTAATACTTTCTCTCGACTTTTAGCCTGTTTCGCTTTTCGAATTTTATTTTTTTGAATAAATGTTTCTAACTGAGCAATTTCTTTTTGTTGTTTCGCATGCGCTGATTGTAATTGTTTCCTTTGCAATTGATAACTTTGCACAAATTTTTCATAATTTCCTACGTACCGCTTCACTTTCCTTTCTTCTAGATGATAAATAACATTCGTAATACTGTTCAAAAATACTTCGTCATGTGAAATGATCACATAAGCTTTTTCATACAGCCTCAAATACGATTGTAACCATTCTATATGGGCTGTATCTAAATAGTTTGTTGGCTCATCTAGCAATAAAACATCTGCTTTTTCTAAAAGGAGCTTCCCAAGTAATAACTTTGTTCGCTGTCCTCCACTTAACTGTGAAACATCCTTTTTCAAACCTATTTCAAATAAGCCTAAGCCTATTGCTACTTCTTCAATTTCTGTATGAATTTGATAGAAATTAGAACTTTCCAATATAGTTTGTAATTCGCCATACTTTACTAACAGTTTTTCTATTTCTCCTGCTCCATTCATTTCTTCAGCAATTTTTAACATTTCGCATTCAATCGTATACAAATCCGAAAATGCACTTTGTAGGTATCCTTCAATTGTTATCCCCTCTTGTAAATCCATATGCTGTTGTAAAAAACCTATCTTCACATGTGGAAACCATTCAATGTTTCCGTCATCATGTATAAGTTCTCCTGTTAAAATTCTTAACAATGTTGATTTTCCAATTCCATTTTTCCCAACTAACCCAACATGCTCGCCCTTTAATAGTCGAAAACACGCATTATATAAAATGGTTTTCTCACCATACGAATGACTTAAATTTTCTACTGTTAATATACTCATTTTTTTCTCTCCTCTACTTATAGTTCATAAGCTAAATAGAGAGAACAACAGTATAAAGCCTTATTTAATTGTATATATAAAAAATGGGTAAGGTGAATACACCTTACCCATTACATATTATCGTAAAAAAGGATTAAGGTTCTTTACCTGCTGTCTTCAATTTAGCTTAATCGTTAAAAATGGGCAGACTTCTCCCGTATCAAGCTAAAACCATTTGAAGAACAGTTGATAAAGTCATTTTATCCTTTCACTCCTTTAACATTTGTTATATTAAGAGTATAAACTACTCTGTTATATTCTATTCTCTATTTTTTCTTTTGTTCCTTCTCCTCTTTATCATTTTCTGCATAAATTTCTTTATACATCTTTTCTAATGCATATGGACTTGTAAAGATGAGCGTTAACGAATCAACTATTTTCTCTATAGATTTCATCTTTCTCCCCCTATCTAAAAAAGCCTCTTAACAGTAATTATACAAAAAACTGTTAAAAGGCTTTTTCTATTTTTTCATATACGGGGCTAATACTCTCAGAATTTCTTCCTTATCCTTCTTTAACTCAAGTGATGTTAACATATCCATCGTTCTCGGCCTAGGTAATTTCACTTGTACCTCGCCAACTATTGATGCTGGTCTTTGAGATAAAATAAATACGCGATCCGAAAGCAAGATTGCCTCATCTAAGTCATGTGTGACCATAACGATTGTTTGCTTCTCTTGGTACCAAGAGTTTAAAAGCCAGCTATGTACTTCCATTTTTGTAAAGGCATCTAATTTTCCAAAAGGCTCATCAAGTAGCATAATTGGCTTTTCACATAAATATGTGCGCAGAAAACTAATTCTTTGACGCATACCACCAGACAATTCATCTGGATAATGGTCTGCATACTCATCTAGTTCAAACTGCTTTAATGCTTCCATTCCCTCTGTTAGCCTTTGTTTTTTCGGTTTCCCTTCGATTTCCAATGGAAGAACTATATTTTGCAAAGCTGATCGCCACGGTAGTAATAAATCTTGTTGCGGCATATAACTTACAACATCTTGCTCTTGCATTTGCTTATCGTTATACGTTACATCCCCACTTGTTGGATTTTCAACATTTGCAATCATATTTAATAATGTGCTTTTCCCGCAACCACTTGGGCCCACAAAAGAAACGAACTCTCCCTCTTGTATAGTAGCACTAATATTTGCTAATACATTCTTTCCATCAAAAGCTTTTACAACCTCTTTTATTTGTAATCCACTCATTTTTCGCTTGGAAGGAACTCATTTGTAAAGGCATCTTTCACATCAATTTTCTTCTTAATAACTTTGTTATCATATAAGAAATTCATGTAATTCGTCCAAACTTCTTCCTTCTGTACTCCCCATGCTTTTGCATCATCTTGATACTTCGTACTTAGCCACTTTTGACTTTCTTGTACTAAGTCTTTATTCACGTCTGGAACAGCTTTAATTAAAATATCAGCAGCTTCTTTCGGTTCTTTAATTGCAAAATTATAACCGTCTGTCGTTGCACTCATAAACTTTTTCACAAAGTCTTTATCTTGTTTCGTATGTTTTTCACTCGTAATCATAACAGGACTATAGAAATCAAGCGCTGGGTCTAAGTCTTTCACCATAATCGTATTTAACTCTTTTCCTTGGCGCTTCGCTTCAATTCCATCCCATCCGTAATAAATCCATTCAAAGTCTGCATCACGGCCGATTGATTTAAAGAAATCGGTTTGTCCTAATATGATTTTTTCAACTTTATTAAAATCAGCTTGATGTTTCTCCATAATTGTCTTTAACGTTGCTTCTTCCGCTGGTCCTCCCCAGCCTCCGTAACGTTTACCTTCAAAATCTTTCGGTGAAGTCATGTTATCTTTCTTAAGCGATGCAAAAGCTGAAGTGTTATGCTGAATAATCGCTCCAACAGATACAACAGGAATACCTTCTACACGAGCCAACGTTACATTTTCTTGTGCGCTTATTGCGAAGTCAGCTTTTCCTGAAGCTATCATTTGCTCCGCTGTCACATTATCACCAGGCTGAATAATTTCTACATCTAAGCCTTGTTTTTTATAATAATCTTTCGCTTGCGCTACATATAAGCCAGTATGATTCGTATTTGGAAACCAATCTAATACTACTTTTACTTTTTGATCTTTACTTGCACTTTCTTCTTTCTTCGCCGGATTACATCCAACCACACCTACTGCTAATAAGGCAGCCAACATAACTTTTAAACCTTTTTTCATTTTCTGCCGTCCTTTCTATATATCCATGGTGCTGTTATTCTTGCCATAAACTCTACGATAAAATACAGGCATAATGTCACCATAACAATAATTGCTGCCACACCAAATACTCGGGCTGTTAAAAAGGATTTTGTAGCTCTCGTAAGCATAACTCCTAATCCTTCACTGGCACCGAGCCATTCCCCAATAATCGCTCCCATTACACTATATGTAACTGCAATTTTTAAACCTGAGAAAAAGTATGGAAGCACTGCTGGAAACTTTACTTTCTGGTAAACTTGCCATTTCGTTGCCTTCATCGTTTGCAACAACTTCAACATATTTTTATCTACCGTTTGAAAACCTTCTAAAATGCTAAGCGCAATCGGGAAGAAACAAACGAGTATGACTACCATTACTTTCGGTAGCATTCCATATCCAAACCAAATAATAAATAACGGTGCAAGTACAACGATTGGAATCGTTTGCGAAATAACAAGCAGCGGATTTATTAAAATACGAAATAAAGGGATAACGTCCATAATAATTGCAATACTTGTCCCAATTAAAATCGCAAAGAATAGTCCAATTAAAACCTCTTGTAACGTTTGCATCGTATTCGGTAATAGTAAATCTTTCATTCCAATTAATTCTTGAACAATGGCAGAAGGCTTCGGTAAAATCCACGGTTCAATTTTAAATAATGAAACAGATCCTTCCCATATCGCAATGAGAAGGATAAGCCAAATAGTTGTAATTATTTTAGATTGCTTCTGGTTTTGCATATTCATCACGGTACTTCCAAACCTTTTCATCTATCGTTACACCAGTGCTTGGACGATAGTGGATTTTAATAGAAGTAATCACTTCCTCTGCTCCAGCATCCACACAAGCTTGTTGCGCACGTTTAATGACATCAAGAAGTACATCTAATTCTCCTTCCAGCGTTGTTTCCATTGCCCCTACTTCATAACGAACTCCCGATTGTTGTACAACCTCAATTGCTTTATCAACAACAGAATACACATCTTTGTTCTTCGCTTGTGGTACTACTGAAAATGAAATTGTAACTTGTTGTGACATAGTAAAATCCCCCTTATAAAATGAAATGTTAAAACAAGAAAAGGCTTTCCTACGCAGTAGGAAAGCCTTGTATGCAAGTTATTATAGAATAACATATGCTACATCACTTTAAGTAACTCCCTACGCTGGCATTATCCAGATCAGGTTGAGGGTCGATGTTTGTTTACATCCTCTCAGCCAATTGGCTCCCCGGTCCTTAATTCGTTTTCATTGTAGCATGATTTATTTTATTGAACAAACAAAAGCACGTATAATCATTTCATTTAACTTTTGAATTCCCCTATTAACTCTTGTAACTCCTGTGAAAGCCAGCTTAAAGAACTGGCTAATTCAGCAATATCTTGTACAGACATTTCCTGTTCTTTCATACTTTCTTCAACATTACTACTACTATTCGCATACGTATTTGCGATAAGTGATAGTTCATTTACAATCCGCACAATATTTTGGCTATTTTGCAATATATCACTTGAATTGTCAGAAACAACTCTAACCTGATTTGTAACAGATTGTGCTGATTTTGAAATCCCACCAAAGAAAGCACCACTACTTTCAACAAGTTTCATTCCAGATTCTACTTCTTTTAAAGCATTTTTCATTGAAACAACAGCTTCTTCCGTACCAGCTCGTGTTTCCCCTATTAATTTTGCTATATCTTTTGCTGATGCTTCGGTCTGCTCTGCTAATTTACGCACTTCATCCGCAACAACGACAAATCCCTCACCAGTTTCCTCAACACGTGAAGATTTAATAAAAGCATTTAGAGCTAGCGAATTCGTTTGATTTGAAATACCGGTAATTACTGTTACAATATCACTAATTTCTTTTGATCTTGTTTCCAAAGAATAAATAATAGAAGATAAATCTTGTACTGCATTTTGTATTATGTTCATTTGATTAATCGTCTGTTCAATAATGCCATTTCCTTTTACTGAATGATGCTTTGTACCTTCAGACTCTTTCGCCATTTGTTTTGCAGTATTCGTTATCTCTTCCATCCTATCTTCCATTTCATGTATAATATCTAAATACTTCGGTACTGCAGTTTCTTGTAATTGAACGCCAGCCCTTAACTCAACTATAGAACTTACGATTCCTTGAACTGCCATGCTATTCTCTTTCGTACTCACTGACAATTCTTGTGAAGATGAGGAAACCTGTTCTGCTGTCTGCTTCACTTTATCTATAATTCCTTTAAACTTCTCGATGGTATTATTAAAATACGCATTAATAATACCAATATCATCTGGTCTTTCCTCTAATTTAATACTTAAATCACCTTCACCGACTTTACGTAATCCTTCACGTAAATCTCGCAATGGAGCAAGTGCGTTACGTACGATTAGGAATTGAATAACCGTTGCAATTAAAACAGAAATACAAATAAACATTAAACCTTGTATAATGAACTTTTGTTTTGTCATAGGAACAATAGAAGCATCTACATCAGCTGCAACAATTGCCACAATATTATCTTCCTCATCTTTAATTGGCTCTAATATCGTTACCCATGATCCCAATGCGTCTTCATATACTACTGTCATGTTTGCTTTTTTTGTGCTCATTACTTTATCATATGCTTCCATCCAAAGACCTGGTTGTTTATAATATTCCCCTGGCCTTACCTCAACAACATTTGCTAAACCTGTGGACAAATCAATGATTTGTAGCTCACCTTTTTCATTTTTTTTCGCTCCAACAATATACGTTTGTCCAACACTATTCAATTCTTCCGTTGATTCATCTAATTTCTCTGTTAACTTCTCTCTCTTTTCTCTTTCTGCCGCTGGGTCTTTTGCAACATCTCTCAATATTTCTGCATCTAATTTATGTAATACCGTATCTCCTGTTTCAAAAGAATGCCTTTCAAATATAGACATCATACTATTTTGAAACATGTTAAAACTTAACGCTCCCATAGTACCAACAAGCGTCAAAATAACTAATACAGTTAGCAATACATTTTTTTGAAGAAATGATAGCTTGTGCCAATATTTTTTCATTAACATCACCTTTCTTAATTAATTTACTATAAAGTAACGCTATTAAAATATACACCTTATTAATAAATGATAACGGTTCTCATTTTTTTACAAACAAAAAAAAGACCAATGAAAAGAGCATTGGTCAAGACCAACCCTATCCGTCCGGTAACTGGCTAGCATAACCTTTCGGCCGTAGCTCCTGTAGTTTTGCGTCCTAATGTTTCCATCAGTTTGCCTTTCTCGCTGAACGAGTTGAACGATATGGGAGTTCTATGAGAATTAAAGTATTCTCTATCAAAGATTACAACATAAAAATTAAAAAGTCTACCTATTTAAAGATGCAAATGTAAAGTTTTAATGTATTATTTTTTCGAAATAATTTAACAAAGTTCGTGAATGTTACATTTCTTGTGTTATATAATAAAAAATGTATATAACACAAGGATTATTTTGAGTATTTATTTTAATTTTCATTCAAATTAAATTATTCGAATATATCTTAACTAATGAATTTCGGAGGTAGTTTATTATGTTTTGGCTACAATTTCTTACATTACTACTCTGCATTTTTATTGGCGCACGCCTAGGCGGAGTTGGTCTAGGAGTAATGGGTGGCGTTGGTATGGCAATACTTGTTTTCGTCTTCCACTTACAACCTACAGCTCCTCCTATTGATGTAATGCTTATGATTTTAGCAGTAATTACAGCTGCCGGTGCACTGCAAGCCGCTGGAGGAATGGACTACCTTGTTCATCTGGCTGAGAAAGCATTACGAAAAAATCCAAAGCGCATTACATTCTTTGCTCCAATTGTTACTTATTTATTTACACTATGCGCAGGAACTGGTCACGTTGCTTATTCTGTACTTCCTGTTATCGCAGAAGTCTCTCGCGAATCTGGGATTAGACCGGAACGACCAATGTCAATTGCCGTAATCGCTTCCCAACAAGCAATTACAGCAAGTCCTATATCAGCTGCAACAGTTGCCCTTTTAGCAATGTTAGCTGACTATAAAATTACTTTATTAGATATTTTAAAAGTAAGTATTCCTTCTACCTTCATCGCTTGTATGGTAGCTGCATTTGTTGCTAGCAAAATGGGGAAAGAATTAAATGAAGACCCTGAATACTTGAAACGTTTAAAAGAAGGAATGATTCCTAAAATTGAAGAGAAGAAAGAATTTGTTGGTTTAAAAGGCGCTAAACTATCCGTTATCCTTTTCTTAGTAGGAACTTTCCTTGTCGTACTTCTCGGTTCATTTGAAGCACTTCGCCCAGGATGGATGGTCGACGGGAAGTTAGCTCGTCTTTCCATGCCAAACACAATTGAAATGGTTATGTTAACTATCGCAGCTCTTATTATTATTTTCTGCAAACCAAATGTAGAAAGCATCGTGTCTGGTAACGTCTTTAAAGCGGGGGCAACAGCAGTTGTTGCTATTTTCGGTATCGCTTGGATGGGAGATACTTTCTTTAACGGAAACTTAAATATGATTCAAGGATCAATTCAGCACCTAGTAACAAGTGCACCATGGCTATTTGCCATCGCATTATTCATTCTATCTATTTTACTATATAGCCAAGCCGCAACAGTACGTGCTTTAATGCCTCTTGGATTATCACTCGGTATTCCACCAGCACTACTAATCGCGATGTTCCCTGCAGTAAATGGATATTTCTTCATTCCAAACTATGGAACAATCGTTGCTGCCATTAACTTTGATCGCACTGGTACAACAGGCATTGGTAAATATGTTTTAAATCATAGCTTTATGATTCCAGGTCTAATCGCAACATTCACTTCTATCGGAATTGGAATGCTCTTAATTTCAATTATGTTTTAAAGAAAAAGTACAAACCTACAATTTTAAAGGGTTTGTGCTTTTTTAATCAAACGTTTGTTTAAATAAACGAAACAACTCATTTTGCAACTCTACAAACCTATTCCGTTTCAAATAATCCCCCTTATTTCTAATTATTAATACCAAAAAAGCTATGTAGCATTTTAATACTACATAGCTTTTTTCTACAAATTCTTACTTACTTCCTCTACTAACTTCTTCGTACTTTCATACGCAGATTCCGCTAAACTAATCGCAGAAATAACTGAAACACCGTCCGCACCAGCTTCTATAACTGAAGCTGTATTTTCAATTGTAATGCCACCAATCCCAACGATCGGTGTTGTAATTCCTTGTTCTCTAAAATGAGCTAAACCTCTCGTTCCTTGCACTGCTTTCGTATCTTTTTTCGTACTCGTTGGAAAAACAGGGCCAACACCTAAATAATCAGCTCCGTTTTCAATTGCCCAGCATGCTTCTTCAATTGTATGCGTAGATACACCAACAATTTTATCACCCATTTTTTCACGAACAGAAGTAATTCCTTCATCATCTTGTCCAACATGCACACCATCTGCATCTAACTCGATAGCTAGTTCCACATCATCATTTACAATGAATGGGACACCGTACTCCTTACAAATAGCTTGTAGTTCTTTTGCGAAACAAATACGTTTCTCTCCCGTTAAAGCCCCTTCTCCCTTTTCACGGAATTGAAAAATTGTTATACCACCTTCAAGTGCATCTCTCAACACTTGTAGTGGTTCCTTCGTACAATTGTTACTTCCCATAATAAAGTATACTGATAACAATCTAGACATTTCAGCCTTTGTAATACGTGACATCTAATTCCCCTCCTTACTATATAAGCTCACTCTTCCCATACTTCTCAATATCATCTGAAGTGGTATTCGCTAACTGATTTAAAAATTCAATTTGGAAACTACCAGGTCCCTGCTCCACTGTCTTAGCAGCTGCCAGTTCCGCAGCTACACCATAAAACGTTAATGCAGCTACTGCTGCCTTTACATAATCCTTTTCTACTGCTACAAATGCTCCTATTACAGAAGTTAGTAAACAACCAGTTCCCGTAACTTTCGTTAAAATAGGGTGACCATTTCGAATAAGAATCGTTCGCTCCCCATCTGTAACAACATCTTCTTTTCCAGTAATCACCGCAACTGTATTTAATTCATCGGCTGCCTGTTTCGCAATACTTACAACATTGCCATTTCCAGCACCGGCGTCTACCCCTTTAATTTCCCAACTCTCATTAATAACGTTCGCTATTTCAGCTGCATTTCCGCGAATAATTGCTAAATCAATTTCGGCCGGAATATGTCTCGCAACTTCTGTTCGATACGATGTTGCTCCTGCACCAACTGGATCAAACAACACTGGTACATTGTTCACATTTGCTGATTTACCCGCAAGTAACATCGCTTCTACTTCTTCAGGACGAAGTGTCCCCATATTTAATACTAACGCTCCAGCAATGCTAGCCATTTCTGCTACTTCTTCTTTTGCATACGCCATTACAGGCGATGCTCCTAACGCTAACAAACCGTTAGCTGTAAAGTTTGTTACAACCACATTTGTAATATTATGAATGAGCGGATTAGATTCTCTCACCAAATCCACTACTTTACTAATTTCTTTCATATTCATCCTTCTCATCCCCTAACTATAGTGATGGGAGATACACAAAAAGGCACTTTGCGCGTACGCAAAGTGCCTGAACATGTGCTTTTACACTCTCCCTACGCTGGCATTATCCAACAGGTTCAAATGGTCAATGACGGATTAGTCATACTCTCAGTTTGCATCCACAAACTCCCATGTGTTTAGTATTCTTCTACTTCAAAGTCTACTCTTATTCTACTAAAATAACAAGTTCTTTACTTTTCTATTTCATATAGAAGCAATAATAAAACAACACGCATAATAAATATCTATTTCTCATAGTCTCATCATGGTGCATATTATGTTCTATCGCCATCATTCACCTTCAAACGGATGTTATCCCACTAAAAAACGTTCAAATCTGGAGCGAAACTGAATCTCAAGAAGATGTATGCTATAGTTAACGTATGGAAATTTGAAAGGATGTTTTAAATATGTCAAAAAGCGTTATAATCGCTGAAAAGCCTTCCGTTGCACGTGATATTGCGCGTGTACTTAAGTGCGATAAAAAAGGAAATGGCTACCTTGAAGGTAGTAAATATATTGTAACTTGGGCTTTAGGTCATCTCGTTACATTAGCAGATCCAGAAAGCTATGATGTGAAATATAAAAAGTGGAATTTAGAAGATTTACCGATGCTACCTGAGCGTTTGAAATTAACGGTTATTAAACAAACAGGGAAGCAATTTAATGCTGTAAAAAGTCAGCTACTTAGAAAAGATGTAACTGACATTATTGTAGCAACAGATGCTGGACGTGAAGGAGAATTAGTCGCTCGCTGGATTATTGATAAAGTTCGAGTTAACAAACCAATCAAACGTCTATGGATTTCATCTGTTACCGATAAAGCGATTAAAGATGGCTTCGCTAATTTAAAACCAGGTAAAGCATATGACAATTTATACGCTTCAGCAGTTGCACGTTCAGAAGCTGACTGGTATATCGGTCTTAACGCAACTCGCGCTTTAACGACTCGCTTTAATGCCCAGCTGAATTGCGGCCGTGTACAAACACCTACTGTCGCTATGATCGCTAATCGTGAAGATGAAATAAAAAACTTCAAAGCTCAAACTTACTACGGCATCGAAGCACAAACGACGAATCAGTTAAAGCTAACTTGGCAAGATGCTAACGGTAATAGCCGCAGTTTTAATAAAGAAAAAATTGATGGCATTGTAAAAGGTTTAGATAAACATAATGCTACTGTTGTGGAAATTGATAAAAAACAGAAGAAGTCATTCTCTCCTGGTCTTTACGATTTAACTGAATTACAACGTGATGCCAATAAAAAGTTCGGCTACTCTGCGAAAGAAACATTAAATATTATGCAGAAATTGTATGAGCAACATAAAGTGCTAACGTACCCTCGTACAGATTCACGCTATATTTCATCTGATATCGTTGGAACACTTCCAGAACGTCTAAAGGCGTGCGGAGTTGGAGAGTACCGTCCTTTAGCGCATAAAGTATTACAAAAGCCTATCAAGGCTAATAAGTCATTTGTTGATGATAATAAAGTAAGTGATCATCACGCAATTATTCCGACAGAAGGATACGTTAACTTCTCGGCCTTCACAGATAAAGAACGTAAAATTTATGATTTAGTTGTAAAACGCTTCTTAGCAGTTTTATTCCCAGCATTCGAATACGAGCAACTAACGTTACGCACAAAAGTTGGTAATGAAACGTTCATTGCACGCGGAAAAACTATTCTGCATGCCGGTTGGAAAGAAGTATATGAAAATCGCTTTGAAGATGATGATGTAACGGATGACGTAAAAGAGCAACTTCTACCTCACATTGAAAAAGGCGATACATTAACTGTAAAGTTAATTATGCAAACATCAGGTCAAACAAAAGCACCTGCACGATTTAACGAAGCTACTTTACTTTCAGCAATGGAAAACCCTACAAAATATATGGATACGCAAAATAAACAACTTGCTGATACACTAAAATCAACTGGTGGATTAGGTACTGTAGCAACGCGTGCTGATATTATTGACAAGCTATTCAATTCATTCTTAATTGAAAAACGTGGTAAAGATATTCACATTACTTCAAAAGGCCGTCAGTTACTTGATTTAGTGCCAGAAGAATTAAAATCACCTACACTAACTGGTGAGTGGGAACAAAAGCTCGAGGCAATTGCAAAGGGTAAACTGAAAAAAGAAGTATTCATTTCAGAAATGAAGAACTATACGAAAGAAATTGTTTCTGAAATTAAATCGAGTGATAAAAAATATAAACATGACAACATTTCTACAAAGTCTTGTCCAGACTGTGGTAAACCAATGCTAGAGGTAAATGGCAAAAAAGGAAAGATGCTCGTTTGCCAAGACCGTGAATGTGGTCATCGTAAAAATGTATCTCGTACAACAAACGCTCGTTGTCCACAATGTAAGAAAAAATTAGAATTACGTGGTGAAGGTGCAGGACAAATCTTTGCATGTAAATGTGGCTATCGAGAGAAATTATCCACATTCCAAGAAAGACGTAAAAAAGAATCTGGAAACAAAGCTGATAAGCGCGATGTTCAAAAATATATGAAACAACAGAACAAAGAAGAAGAACCATTAAATAATCCGTTCGCAGAAGCTTTAAAGAAATTAAAATTCGATTAAACAAAAAGGTTCCTACCTCTATCGGTAGGAACCTTTTATTATTAATGAATAATTTTACTTCCTTTTGCGTTCTCAACAAACTTTTCACTCGATTTATTAATTGGTGTTTTCAATAATAACGCAGCAACAATCATAACTACTACGAAAGCACTTAACACAAGTAAATCTCGCGTTACGATATCCCATAGCATTCCGCCTACTGTTTCACGAATTGCACTAATTGCGTATGTGAACGGTAAGAACGGATAAATTGCTTGGAAGAACGCTGGTGTCATTTGAATTGGGAATGTTCCGCCCGATCCTGCTACTTGCAGTACAAGTAAAATAATCGCCATCGATTTCCCAACGTTTCCGAAAATAGAAACAAGTGAGTATACGATACAAACGAAGACTCCACCAATAAATAAACTAAATAACACAAACCAGAACTTATCGACTACGTACGTACCGAGCAAGAATATATCTCCCATCGATACGATAAACGCTTGCGAAAGACCTATCGTTAAAAATGTTAATAAACGTCCGAAGTAAATTTCATGGCTCTTATAACTCGCGCCCTCTTCGTGTACTTCTACTGTTAATAATGAAACCATTAATAATGCGCCTACCCATAATGCAAGCACTGTATAGAATGGTGACATTGCTGAACCGTAGTTCGGCATCGCAAATAATTTATTCTCTTTTAAATTGACTGGATTCGCAAAGTAATCACTTTGCTTTTCAACATCATTTTTCAATAAGCGTATGATGTCTTTTATATCCTCTTCAGATTCAAAATCACGAATTTTATTTGCTAATTCTTTAACCTTTTTCTCAGTTTCCGGCATATCAGCTTTAATGTCTGTTAATTTCTTTTTACCGTCCACTAAGCCTTTTGATGAATCTTCTAGTAACTTTTTAACATCTGGAAGCTTTTTGTCTGCTTCTTTTAAAATTTGAGATGTGTTTTTAGACATACGTTTCGTACGTTCAATTGCTGTGTTAAAGTTTGGAACGATTTCTGAATCATATGTTGCTAAGAAATCGCCTAATTGAGCTGAAGCATTTTTAGTTGCTTCATTAATACTTTCTACGACCTCTTTTGTAGGCTTCTGTCCATTATTGATTAGTGTAGTTGCCTTATTCGTTGCATCTATACCTTTTTGAACAGAATTTTGTATTTTGTTTAATTTTGCAATTCCGCCATTAAGGTTTTTGTCACTATTTACATCTGCTAATACCTTATTTGTACTTTCTAGAACCGGAATCGCATCACCAATTAGATTATTAGTAGCTTGTAGTTGACCATTTAAATCATTTAAAGCTACTTTTGTACTATCTAATCCATTAACACCTCTATTATTTACGTCTGCTATAACACCTTCAAAATTATTTTTTGCCTTTTCATATTCATTTTTCACACTATCGTATGCTTCATTTGCATCAGCTTTAGCTTGATCGACTGTGCTAACTGCTTTTTTATAATCTGCTACAAACGTTTCATTATAATCTTTTTCCGCTTGATCAATTAATCCATTTGCTGCATCTAATTTTTGATTCGCTACATCTGTTACATCTTTCTTTACTTCTTGTCCTGTACCGATAACATTTACAATATCTTTAATACCGTTGTTTGCATTTTCCATACCGCTTTTCAGCTTAGTTAAGCGATCCACTCGCCCTTGGAAAAAGCTTTGACCAAAATCAGTCGTTGCCGATTTTTGAAGTTCAGTAAATACATTAATAAGGTATGCAATACTATCTGTACGACCTTGAAGATTTTCAGAAACCGCATTAAGGTCTTGTTTTGCCTTTTCTGGATCAAACTGGCCATTTTGCAATCCATTCACAACACTTTTCCCGTATGCTGTTCCTGCACGTGCTGAGTTTAAAACATTATTCACTGTTTGATTAATGTTTCTTGCAATATTTTTATAACCTTCATCGTTCATCTTTGAAAGATCCGGGCGTGCTGGAAACTCCGGTAATCCCTTCATACCAGAAAGGTCTATCCCTGGATTCATTAAAAAGTTCGTAAAAGTATTGGCCTTATCCATTACATCTTTTGCTACAGTTAAATTATTTCTCATTGTTCCAGGTGCATTCTTTAATGTTTCATCATTGTTGGCAAAGAACTTATCTAAGTTCCCTAACGCTTCTTGCCCATCATTGATAACACTTTCTACAACTGGCAACTCTTTCTGAGCTACTTTTACCAGATCCTCTGCTCGAGTCGCATCATCTAACGCCTTATCCATTAATGTATTCATTTCTGGGAACTGCGCTTCTAGCTTAAACACAAGATCTTTTACTTTCTCGATACTTGGTAAGTTTGTTTCTAAATCGATTCCAAGGTCATTGAAGATTTTAAAAATCTCACCGTTCGCTGTTTTAACGAAGTTTTTACTAATTTCTTCTGTAATACCTGATGCACCTTTTGCTGTAATTTTCGGTGCAATCGCATTTACTTTTTCATTTACATAGTAATCAAGTTCTGGCTTTTGCGGATTTTCATCCAGAACAGTTGCAATCTTTTCAGAGAAATCTTTCGGGATTGTAATACTTGCATAGTAATCCCCGCGCTCAACTCCGTAAATTGCTTGTTTTTGATCTACAAATTTCCACCCAAGATTTTTGTTTTTCTTAAGAGAATCTACAATCTCTTCCCCGATATTGATATCTTTCCCTCTTAAGTTAGAGCCTGCATCTTGGTTAGAAACTGCAATGGGAACCTCTTTTGTATTTCCATAAGGATCCCAGGAAGCTTTAATGTTAAACCATGCATATAATGATGGTAAAATCATTAATCCTAAAACAATAACAATCGCAGCCCAATGTTTAGCTACATTCCGTAAATCTGTCTTATAAATACGCCAAATTTGTTTCATAGAAGTTATCACCTAATTATATATTTTTCCTTCTTTAGAAAATGATACATACATTTTGCAATTATATCACTTTCTACATCGTGGATTAACCAAAAACGAACTATTTTTTCTCATTAACTTTGACTTACTACATTATATAACGAAGTCAGTCAAAGTATGAATACAAAATGACCAAATCGGTTTTACATTCAATAATAACAAATATATAGGAAATGTCATAAAAAATACAAGTATTTTATCTTGGAAATACTTGTATTCCTAAAAAAAATCCTCACAGCTTTTCATCATCTGTGAGGTTTTCTTCTATTATATATCTACTTGTACTTCTACACCGAAATGATCTGAAATTATATTTCGGTTTGTACCATTAAAAATGACTTTTGAAGAGCGAACCTTTTCACTTTGGTTACACAATATTAGATCGATTCGCAAATTATGTTTATTTTCATCCCAACCAGCAATCTCACCTTGGACAGTTGTTCCTTCATCCTTCTCTGTTGCTAGTTCATATGTGTCATACAAACCTTTTTGTATCATATACTCATAACCCTCTCCTTGCAAACGGGCATTATTATTAAAATCACCCATTAAGAAGGAAAGTTCATTGCGATTTACACGCTCCATTAAACGATCAACTTGAACTGTGAATGACTCTTCTTCATCATTCCACCAACCGAGGTGACAAGAGTAAAACGTGATGTTCTTACCATTATAAGCAATTGTTGCACTTACAATTTTGCGTGTTTTCCAATACGTTGTATCCTTATTTTCTGATACAAAAAACGTATCTTCATTTATAACATTATGTTTCGTTAGAATCGCTAATCCTTCTTCATACACATCATATCCAATATGAGAGAAATCCCAAGTAATATTGTAATCTTTTACATGTAACGCTCTTAACTCTTCTAATAGTAAAAGTCCAAAATTATCTTTTTTCTTGTGACCGCATACATTTTCAGCTTGTATAGACTGACTTACCTCTTGCAATGCGATCACATCATAATCTTCTTCTTGAATGACATTAGCAAGATATTTTATCTTTTCTAGTTGATTCTCTTCTTGCCAAGAGTGACAGTTTAAAGTTAGCAATTTCATCTTATTACGCACCTAACATATCTTGAATGTCTGACTTTAATACGTCAGCTTTCGGACCATATACTGCTTGTACACCTTTATCTTTTACGATAAGTCCTAAAGCACCATTTTGTTTCCATTGTGCTTCTGGTGCAACAACATCTAAATCTTTTACTGTTACACGTAAACGCGTCATACAAGCATCTACGTCAGCAATATTTTCTTTACCACCTAATAAATCAATAACTTTTGTTGCTAATGAACCATCTTGTACATTTCCTGTTCCTTCTGATGACTCATCTTCATTATCAATGTAGTTACCTGCACGGCCTGGTGTTGGTAAGTTGAACTTTTTAATTAAGAAATTGAATAATGTAAAGTTCAGGCCGAAGAATACTAATGAAACGATAACGAAATTGATTAAATCTCTAGTTAGTCCTGCATTAACCATCATCGGTGTACGAGTAATTAACTCAATAAATCCAAATGCGTGAACACGTAAGTTGATTAAATCTGCTAATGCGAATGCAAGTCCTGTTGTAATTGCATATACAACATATAATACTGGAGCAATAAACATGAACATGAATTCAATTGGTTCTGTTACACCTGTTAAGAATACTGCTAATGCTGCTGATAAGAACATTGGTTTATATTTTGCACGCTTTTCTTTATCAACATTACGGAACATCGCGAAAGCGATACCCATTAACGCTGCTGTTGAACCGATAACTTGTCCAGCTTTGAAACGAGCTGGTACAACATTATTTAATAGATCGTTATATGCTTTTGTATCTCCATTTGCTAATAAGTTATTTAAATCTGTAATCCATGCAAGCCATAATGGATCTTGTCCTGCTACAACTTGTCCAATTTTTGAGCCAGTTAACATTGTATACGTTCCGCCTAGCTCTGTGTAGTTCATCGGAATCGTTAACATATGGTGTAAACCGAATGGTAATAGTAAACGCTCTAACGTTCCATATACAAATGGTGCAACAACCGGTGCACTATCCTTTGAAGCTGCAATCCAGCGACCAAATTCATTTAATCCACTTTGAATGAATGGCCATAAAAGTGATAATACAATTGCAGTGACTGTAGACCAAACAATTACAACGAATGGTACAAATCGTTTTCCGTTAAAGAATGCTAATGCCTGTGGCAGTTTGTTATAGTTATAATATTTGTTATATAGAGTAGCTCCTAAGAAACCTGTGATAATCCCTACGAAAACTCCCATGTTTAATGCTGGTGCACCAAGTACAGAAGTAAAGTAATCTTTTACAATTAAATCTCCTGCTAATATTGAAGAAACTTTCGCTTTTGAATCCGCTAACATTTCAGCGTTTACGCCAAATATAGCTCCTGTAATTCTGTTCGTTAAGACGAATGCTAATAGCGCTGCAAATGCACCACCTGCGCGATCTTTCGCCCAAGATCCCCCAATTGCTACTGCGAATAAGATGTGCAGATTTGTAATAATTGCCCAACCGATATCTTCCATTACGCGAGCGATTGTATGAACTGCGTTAATATCCCCAGCAGACATCCCAATCAACTTACCAATAGAAATCATTAAACCAGCTGCTGGCATTACAGCTACAACAACTAATAATGCTTTCCCGAACTTTTGCCAAAAATCAAAAGACGTAATTTTCATCTGTTCTTCCTCCCCTTTATTTATAACAACATAATGATTTAAATTATAATTTCTGTTTCTATCATGAAAACGATTCCTTATGTTACTTTACTTTTATCTTTACGCAACCGTTTTCATAAATCTATTTTAATAAAAGCGTTTTCACTTTGCAATAGAAATTTATTTTTTTTCATAAAAAAAGATGCTCTAAGAGCATCCTTTTTTATTATGAAATGCGATAAACCCTTGTTTCATAAGGCTTTAACGTAATTGTAGTCACTTGTTCATGTTCCGCAACTTCATAGTTATTTAAAAGCAAACGTTTGCGTTCTAGTGCAAATGAACCCTCATTATACATTGCTTCCTCTTTTGAGATATTACTAATTACAACGATTTTTTCATCGTTTAATGTACGAGTATATACATAAATTTGCGGATCATCTTCTAAAAGTAAATCGTACGTACCGTAATTCAGTACATCATGCTCTTTTTTCAGGGCAATCATTTTCTTATAGAAGTTGAAAATAGAGTTTTCTTCATTCTTTTGCTTTTCAACATTAATCTCTTTGTAGTTTGGATTCATACCAAACCAAGGTGCACTTGTTGTAAAGCCAGCATTCATCTCATCGTTCCACTGCATAGGTGTACGTGAATTATCGCGGCAAGAAGCCCATATAATCTCCATCATATCTTGATGTGATACACCCTCTGCAATTTTCTCGCGATATAAATTTTTAATTGCTACATCATCGTAATCTTCAATATTTGGGAATTGAACATTTGTCATTCCAATTTCTTGTCCTTGATAAATAAACGGTGTACCGTGCATAAAGAAATACATTGCTCCAAGAGCTGTTGCACTTTCACGCCAATATTGTTTATCATCTCCCCAAGTTGAAACGATACGTGGCTTATCGTGATTCTCAATATATAAAGCATTCCATCCTTTATTTTCTAACCCTTTTTGCCATTTCGTTAATACCTTTTTCAATCCTACAACATCAAGATCTTTCTTCTTCTCTGCATCCCATAAGCTTAAATGCTCGAATTGGAATACCATATTGAACTTACCTTGCTCTTCTCCAACCCAAAGCTCAGCATCTTCAATCTTAACGCCATTCGCTTCGCCAACAGTCATAATATCGTACTTAGAAAATGTATTTTCTTTTAACTCTTCTAATAAAGGTTGAATACCATCTACATTCATATGTTTATCAAAAGATGGTACATACTTTAGTTCTTTTGGATTTGGCATATCTTTGAAGCCATCTTCTTTTTTAATATGGCTAATTGCATCCACGCGGAAACCATCAATTCCTTTATCAAGCCACCAATTAACTGTATCGTATAACACTTCGCGAACTTCTTTATTCTCCCAGTTTAAATCTGGTTGTTTACGCGAGAATAAATGTAAATAATATTGTCCTGTTACTTCATCATATTCCCATGCCGAACCATTAAAAATACTTTCCCAGTTGTTTGGTTCCGCACCATCTTTACCATCGTGCCAAATATACCAATCACGCTTCGGATTGTCTTTAGATGAACGAGACTCAATAAACCATGGATGTTCATCACTTGTATGATTAATAACTAAATCAATAATAAGCTTCATATCACGCTTATGAACTTCATCTAGTAAAGCATCAAAGTCTTCCATCGTACCAAACTCATCCATGATATCTTGATAATCACTAATGTCATAACCATTATCATCATTAGGTGACTTATACATTGGACAAATCCAAATTACATCTATACCTAAATCTTTTAAATAGTCCAGTTTCGCAATAATCCCTTGTAAATCCCCAATACCATCACCATTTGAATCCATAAAGCTACGTGGATAAATTTGATAAGCAACCGCTTCTTTCCACCATGTCTTATTCATAGTCATTCTCTCCTTTTGCATCCCATCGGAAATTTTATGCAAACGTTTTCGTAACACTATCATAACAAAATATGAATAGTTTGCAACTGTTTTCATTGAACTCTATGTAGATTCCTTATTCTTATGCTTTATTTATTTCTCACAAAAGCAAATCTCATTCCTCACCTGCTCTTGTCCACGCACGTTACATACGCTTTTCATATATTAATAAAAAGCACTGCTTATTTTTAGAAAGGAGTGATAAATTGAAACAAACAAAATTAACAGGTCGTATCGTTGTTCCCTCCGATCCTGACTATGACGTAGCCCGAATGAATTTAAATTTAAGTATTCCTAAACTCCCTTGTATTATTGTTTTTTGCCAAAATAAAAATGATGTGTGCAACGCCTTAAAATGGGCACGCGAACGTCATGTACCATTTCGCTTAAGAAGCGGCCGTCATAGCTATGAAAATTTTTCCCTTTTAAATAGAGGACTTATTATTGATGTGAGTGAAATGCATCGCATTACTGTTAATACAGATACATTAACAGCAACAATTGAAGCTGGCGCAAATCTTGGCACTGTTTATAAAGAGCTTTGGAATTATGGTGTGACAATACCGGCTGGTACAAGTGCAAGCGTTGGAATTGTTGGATTAACACTTGGCGGTGGCATCGGTATGCTTTCACGCTTATTTGGATTAACATGTGATCAATTAGTAGAAGTTGAAATGGTACAAGCGTGCGGTAAATTTGGAGCAAAACTCATTCGCGCAAACGAACATGAAAACCATAACTTGCTTTGGGCATGCCGCGGTGGTGGTGGTGGAAACTTCGGAATTGTTACTTCTTTAACTTTTCGAGTGCATCCTATAAAGAATGTATCAATCTTCTCCATTACATGGAAATGGAAAGATCTTATCGCTGCATTTCAAGCGTGGCAAAACTGGGCGCCTTATATAGACGAACGTCTCACTTCATCAATTGAATTATTCGCAAAGCAACGAAATAAAATTGAAGTAAAAGGTGAATTTGTTGGCCCTCCCTCTGAACTCCATTCCTTATTATCTCCTCTTCTTGAAACTGGTACCCCCTCACTTTTTATAGATGAAGTTCCGTATATACAAGCTGTTCAATTCTTTAATAGCGGTAATATTCCTGAAAACTTTAAGCGTTCTGGTTCCTACGTGTATAACCCTATCCCTCTTAAAGGAATTCAAATCATGCAACATTTTCTTTCTCATGCTCCAAATAAAGATGCGAGTATTTGGCACCAATCGCTCGTAGGTGCTGTTGAAAATATTCCGCCTACTGAAACAGCTTATTTTCATCGTAAAGCAATTATTGCGCAAGAATACATTACCTCTTGGAAATGTGATGCTGAAGAAAATCGCAATATACACTGGGTTAAAGATTTACGAGAAAGCTTAGATCCTTATACACGAGGTGACTATGTCAATTGGCCCGATATCGACATTAAAAATTGGCAAACTAGTTATTACGGTTCTAACTTTCAAAGATTACGTAAAGTGAAAACCATATATGATTCGTGCAATGTTTTTCGTTTTCAACAAAGTATCCCTCCTTTTCATACGTAAAAAAGGAAGAACAGAATGCTGTTCTTCCTTTTTACATTGAAAATCGTTCAATTGTTTGTTTCAAGTCCGCTGCTTGCTTCTCTAAATCCTTTAATAATTGATCGATTACTACCATATTTTTAGATTGTTGCAACGTCACACGTGCCACTTCTTGCGAACCAGCTGACGTTTCCTCAGCAATTGCTGCTACAGCCTTCGTCTGTGCTCCTGTTTGATGAATGTGACTCACTTGTTCGTTCATATAGCTGCTAATTTGCTTTGTTGCATCGGCAACTTCCATAATACTTGATGACATTTCTGTTAAAATTAATTCGGTAGCTTCCCCACGTTTTGCCTCTTCTTTAGCTGTTTTCACTTGCTCTGTCATTTTCAATGCGACTTGTTGCACTTCCTCTTGCATATTCCGTAATAACTGCGAAATATTTCTTGCAGAATGATCGCTTTCATCAGCAAGTTTACGTACTTCTTCAGCTACAACTGCAAAGCCCCTTCCGTGCTCTCCAGCACGAGCTGCCTCAATAGAAGCATTCAGTGCTAATAAATTCGTTTGACTAGCAATCTCACTCACAACAGAAACAATATGTTCCACTTGTTTCATTCGTTCTTCTAACTTCTGTACATTTTGCATCGAATTTTCATTTTCTTTTGCCAATGTTTGAATACCTTGAATTAAAGAAGTAAAGACTCGTGTACTTTGCCCTAAAGCTTGAACCATTTCTAAAGACAACTCGTCAGACTGTTTTGCTTTTTCTTCTACTTCACTCGCAATAGAAGTTGTTGTATCAACAGCCGAAACAATCGCCTGAATTGATGCTGCTGATTGCTCAGCACCTGAAGAAATCTCTGCAAGAGTCTCAGATACACCTTGCGCTTGTCTCGTTGCTTCGCCTGTTTGTTTTCTAATCTGCTGTACTTGATTGTTTGTATAAGAAAATGTTGTATCAATATTTTTTACCATGCCCCTTAAGTTTCCTAACATCATATTAAATGCAACACTTAAAGATTTAATCTCATCATCTGTTTTTGGTAACGGGACATCTTCACGAATATCGCCATCGGCCGCCTTCCGTGCAGCCTCCTCCAACTTTCTAAGTGGTTTAATTAAAAAGATTGCTGCTCCATACGCTAAAATTCCAGACCATACTACACCTAATAACATAACGATAATATTATAAACAGTTTGACTTACATAACTTTGAAAATAATCGTATATCACGTAGATAAAAAATATACTTGTTGAATATGTAATAAAAGCTAAAACTGTAGTAAATAGCATAAGTTGTGTACGTAAACCAAAAGAAAATGTTTTCCTTTCTTTTTCCATCTTCCCTTTCCCCCTTTTTATAAGCAATATAAATACTACCTATATATTATTATCCATATTTTCATTATAGAAGGATATAGGGATTTTAAAAATCATTATTTCTTTGAATATCCAATTGCACGAAAAAAATAAAGGATTCTGACAATTCGTGGCTAATAACAGAAATAAGGGGCAACATTTGTAAAATATATTTTTGACTGGGGGTTTTGTATGATTCAGGTTCGAAATCTAGTAAAATCATTCGGCTCACTTGATGTTTTAAAAGGAATTGATTTAGAAGTCAAAGAAAAAGAAGTTGTTGTTTTAATTGGTGCCAGTGGTTCCGGTAAAAGTACATTACTTCGCTGTCTTAACTTTTTAGAAATGTACGATGAAGGTGAAATTCACTTACAAGGTGAACGAATTGATCCTAAGCATTCAAATTTAAACAAAGTCCGTGAAAATGTCGGTATGGTTTTTCAGCACTTTAACCTTTTTCCCCATATGACCTCACTAGAAAACATCATAGAAGCACCTATTCATGTAAAAAAATTAGAAGCAGCAAATGCAAAGGATATTGGAAATCAACTATTGCAAAAAGTCGGCCTACAAGATAAAGCAGATGTAACGCCTCACCTCCTGTCAGGTGGTCAAAAACAGCGCATTGCCATTGCACGAGCTCTTGCTATGAACCCTAAAATTATGCTATTTGATGAACCTACCTCAGCCTTAGACCCTGAACTTGTTGGAGAAGTATTGCAAGTTATGAAAGAACTTGCTGAAGAAGGAATGACCATGGTTATCGTTACTCATGAAATGAATTTCGCAAGAGATGTAGCTGATCGCGTCATTTTTATGGATGATGGAAAAATTGTAGAGGACGCTCCGCCAACGCAATTCTTTTCAGCTCCATCACATGAACGAGCAAAACAATTTTTACGCAACGTTTTATAATGTAACTTCTGTTTCAAACGAAAAGAAATACATTCATACGGTGCACAACTCAATAACATACTTAAAACCATCCGTATGATCAATATATAGGAGGGGTTTTATGAAAAGAAAACTATTAACCATTGTTGCGAGTATTACATTATGTACATCCTTCATACTAGGAGCCTGTAGTAAGGAAAGTGCTACTACTTCTTCAAATGGTGAAAAAGAATTCCGTTATGCGATGAGTGGCTTATATAAACCTTTTAACTATAAAGAAAATGACGGAAAGCTTGCCGGTTTTGATGTGGAAATTGGTGAGGCACTCGCGAAAAAAATGAATATGAAACCCACTCCTATTACAAATCCGTGGGAAACGCTAATTCAAGGTCTACAATCGAAAAAATATGATGCTATATTGGGCAGTATGGCAATTACAGAAGAACGCTTAAAAGCTGTTAATTTCTCAAATCCTTATTATCGTTCTGGTGCCCAAATTTTTGTGGCTAAAAAGAATACATCTATCTCTTCTCCAGAAGATTTGAAAGGTAAGAAAATTGGTGTTGTAAAGGCTAGTACCTTTAAAGCCCTTGTTGCAAAACATACAGATCAAATCACAGAATATGACAGCGATATTACTGCACTTATGGACCTAGAGCCTGGGCGTGTTGACGCAGTAATCACTGATCAAATGGTCGGTTTACGTATGATCAAAGAAGGTAAATCAAATATAAAAGAAGCTGGAAAACCATTAAATCTGGATGAAATGGGAATTGCTATTCGTAAAGATGATAAAGCAATGGTTGAGAAAGTAAATAAAGCTTTAGATGAAATCATTAAAGATGGTACGTATGAAAAAATCAGTAAAAAATGGTTTGGGCGTAATATTCTCGGTGAAGAGGAAAAAACGAAGTAAATTAGCCCTTCAAATGTTTCATACATTATGCCCCACTTTTTATGTGGGGTATTTCATTCCCTACCAAAATCCATACAATATGAGGTGACACATATGTTTGAAATTTTTATGTCTACTTATCCCACACTCTTAAAGGCTACTATTGTCACATTACAATTAACATTAACTTCCCTAGTACTCGGTTCACTAATTGGATTACTATTCGCTTTTTTTCGAATCTCTAATAATAAGATTTTAAATAGTATTGCTCATGTATATATCGCCATTATTCGTGGTACACCTTTAATTGTTCAAATTGCCATTCTCTATTTTGGGATTACATCCGTTGTTGTTTTCACTCCTTTTTGGGCAGGAGCAATTGCTTTAGCAATCCATAATGGTGCATATATTACTGAAATTTTCCGCGGATCCATTCAATCTGTCGACCGTGGACAATTAGAAGCTGCTCGCTCTCTAGGTATGCCTTACCCTTTAGCAATGCGCCGTATTATATTACCGCAAGCATTTCGGCAATCTCTTCCTCCTTTAGGAAATCAGTTTATTATTGGATTAAAAGATTCTTCACTTGTTGCTTACGTAGGAATGTCCGAATTATGGGGATCAGGTTTATCTATTGCTGCAGGTAACTTCCAACAATTAGATACATATGTAATCGTTGGTTTATATTATCTCGTGCTTGTTCTCCTATTCACTTACCTTGTTAACCTTTTGGAAAAACGACTACAACGAAAAGAAATGAACTCCGGCCAAGTCCATAGAAAGAATAAAAAAGAAGTCTCTTTATAAAAAAAGCAAGCCAGAGATGGCTTGCTTTTTCATTGCAAAATATATCAATTTTTACTGATTTACTTTTTTAATACTCTCTTTTTCCTCTATATGTTCCTCACGATATGAAATATTATGAGGATCTAGTCCATTTCCTAAAGAACCATAGAAATGCTCTCTATGCGGATCCACTAATTCGCTTCCTTGATAATACACACGTGGTGTATTCCATAGTGCTGCCAAAGCTTTTGTCATTGGCATCTCATGATAGCGTTCCGGCCACATTTCTTTAATTTTATCTTTTACTAACGGATAGTATTTAGAGCTCATAGCAGGGAACAAATGGTGTTCTGTATGATATGAGAAATTGAAATGTAAAACATCTACCCAGCGCGGCACTGTTACTGATAAACAGTTTGCTAACGGATCATTTACTGGAACAATTGGATTTAAGCGGTGATTTGTTGCGATATATGCCATTACAATAAAGTTGGCAATTAACAACGGAATCACATATGCAAATAACCATTTTGCTGGTCCCATAATAAACAATAAACTAATCCAAACTGTCCAAGGCAAAAGAAGTTGAAGCCATACAGATTTTTGATTGGATGACTTAAATTCTTTTATAAAATGAAAGAACATTCGAGTCGAATGCAATGTAAATTGAATGGTTAATGACAGAAAACTAAAGAATGAACGTACATGAAGAGGCATACGATATACCCAGCTCAAAAACTTACTCTTTTTAAGCTTCTCAAGTGTCGGCCATGCATCTGGATCATTCTCTTCATGTTGTGTATGAACGTGATGCGTTGCATTGTGCCACTTTCTCCAAAGTTTAGGTCCTGTTGATAATGGCATAAACGCAATTGCTCCTAAGAAATCTCGAAGCCATGCCTTTCTTACAACAGTTCCATGTAAAATTTCATGGCCTAAAAACCCAAGTGAAGCAAAACATAATCCAAGAACAATCGCAATTCCTAGATTCGCCCACACATTCAATTCAAATACACCAATCGATATTAACCCCGCCAATGCCACAAGCAAATAAGCCAGTCCACCAAATAAACGAGTAGGAACTGGTTTAAATGCTTTTTTCGGCAAATGTGGTGATACACGTGCTGCATACCACCCAAACGTATGAAGCTCCTTCATCCTTTTGCCCCTTTCTTATGCCGCGCCTTGCGCAACTTACATATATCAATTCTTGCTTCCAGATTGATTTTACTAGGTGATCAAAAAAGCATCTATTATAAGGAAAATATACTCACTCTATCGTCACTTATTTTTTCGCTTTTATTATCAATGAAAAACATTTCTCTTTTTACTCTCTATCAACCTTTCCACATGATGAATCATATCAATAGAATTTCTATATTGTCAACAACTTTTATGACCTAGTAATAAAAGTTGGTTATATTTTTATAATCATACTTTATTTCACTAAAGAAAAAACATAGACTTTATAAGGTTTCACCCATTATGCATATACATACACTGACATACTATAGACTCTATCTTATTCAAGAACTCTCTATATAAACAACAAATAAACTCACCTGAATCTAGCTTTACACAACTCCTACCTCTTCATACCGATGACATTAAATAATTATATTAAAATAATTTTATCTTTCTTTTAATAAAAATAGACTCCTTCTAAAACAGCACACATGAATTTCCTATCATATGGAAATATTAAAAGGAAAATTGTTCTAAAATCGGGAGGTTTCTATAATGACAAGCGATACATTTCCACAATTCCCATTATCTTATTGGATTGAATCTACTCAAATCCCTGCTTTTCCAACTTTATCTGAAAATATAAAGACGAAAGTTGCTGTTATCGGTGCTGGTATTACAGGTATTACTACTGCCTATTTACTTGCAAAAGAAGGAATCGATGTTGCTTTAATTGATTCTGGTCTTATTTTAAATGGAACGACTGGGCATACAACTGCAAAAGTAACAGCTCAACATGATCTTATTTATGATGAATTAATCAATCATTTCGGTTTGGAAAAAGCGAGGCTTTACTATGAATCAAATAATCATGCTCTACAATTCATCAATGAGACTGTGCAAACATATAAAATCGACTGTAATTTCTCAAGTGAAGATTCATATTTATATACAACTACTGATAATGGATTAAGAAATTTATCGAAAGAATATGAAGCCTATCAAAAATTAAATATACCTTGTGACTATGTTCAATCTCTATCGATTCCGATTCCCATCCAATCCGCACTTGTCATGAAAAATCAAGCACAATTCCATCCCATCCTTTATTTAAAAACACTTTTAGAAAAGTTTGTGGAGATGGGCGGAAAAGTTTATGAACAAACAACAGCTATTGATGTGGAAAAAGGTGATTATCCACAAGTCATTACAAAGGGCGGACATCGCATCACTTGTGAATATGTTGTCTCTTGTTCACATTTTCCCTTTTATGATGCAAATAGCTTTTTCTTTACGCGAATGTATGCCGAACGCTCTTATGCTCTTGCAATCAAAGCAAAAACAAATTATCCAGGTGGCATGTATTTAAGTATTGATGATCCAAAACGCTCCTTACGCTATACAACAAACAACGGGGAAAAATTAATTTTAATTGGCGGAGAAAGTCATAAAACAGGACAAGGAATAAACACGATGCTTCATTACGAAGCACTGTATTCTTTTGCAGAAGCAACGTTTGGAGTAGATGAAGTTCCCTATAGATGGTCAGCACAAGATTTAATCACGCTAGATAAGCTTCCTTATATCGGACATATTAACGAAAGGAATCCAAATATATTTGTTGCAACTGGATATCGTAAATGGGGAATGACAACTGGAACTGCTGCTGCTCATTTATTGAAGGATTCCATTCTAAAAGTACACAGTCCATATAAAGAACTGTATGCACCATCACGCTTCCATGCAAATCCAGATATAAAAACGTTCCTCTCCCAGAACATTGATGTTGCGAAACATTTAATTGAAGGAAAGATCGAAACCGCATTACGTAAACCAGAAGATCTCGAAGTTGGTGAAGGATCTGTCGTGCATGTTAATGGGAAACGAGCAGGTGCTTATAAGGACAAAGATGGAAAATTACATATTGTCGATACAACTTGTACACATCTTGGCTGCGAGGTTGAATGGAACAATGGTGATTGTACTTGGGATTGTCCTTGCCACGGTTCCCGCTTTTCAATTGAGGGCGATGTTATGGAAGGTCCAGCAGATCAACCGTTAAAACGAGTTGATAATGAGTAAACAAATAAAGAAGTTCAACAGGATTCCTGTTGAACTTCTTTATTTGTTATAAAACCATTTCAGATAAATTCCGACATAAGAAGGAAAATTTTAACATCAAATAAAATAATATATTTATCTATAAATTAAAAGGGGTGAACATTATGCAACCTTCAGCTCCACCTCATCTAGAATCTACTGAAACTATCTTTTCAAGCTCTATTACAAAACTTGTTGTTTTTATTTGTTGGCTAGCCATTCTAGCTGATGGATATGATTTAGGTATTTACGGTGCCGTTCTACCAAAACTCCTAGAAGACAAAAGCTGGGCACTTTCACCCGCACACGCTGGTACAATTGCTAGCTATGCTTTATTTGGGATGTTTATTGGCGCTATTCTAGTTGGAACCATTACAGATCTAATTGGACGAAAATGGACACTTATATGCTGTTTAGCACTTTTTTCTATCACAATGGGCCTAGCTGCACTTGCTCCTTCCCCCGAATTATTTGGGTTATTTCGATTTATTGGAGGAATCGGATTAGGCGGTGTTATTCCAACAGCTTCAGCACTTACTGTTGAATATTCACCAAAAAAGCGGCAATCTTTTATTTATGCTCTTATGTTTACTGGCTATCCTTTAGGGATCGTGTTAGGGGCTATTTTGTCTATGTTTATGTTAGAAGATTTCGGATGGAGAATTATGTTTGGCATCGGAATGATTCCACTGCTCCTCATTCCTTTCATCATTCGTTATTTACCTGAATCCATTCAATTTTTATTATCACGTAATCGCCAAGAAGAAGTGAACCAAATTCTTAATCGTTTTCAAATTAAATTCCATGAAAAAGATGAAATTCCTGAAACACTAGCTAATACACAAAAGAAAAACGGATTTCTTACTTTATTCTCAAAAGAATACATAAAAGCAACGCTACTTTTTTGGATTACTTATATAATGGGAATGTTTTTAATATATGGTTTAAATACTTGGTTACCGCAGATGATGCGCCAAGCAGGATACCCTCTTGGATCTAGTTTATCATTTTTACTTATGCTAAATATTACTGCCGCTATCGGTGCTTTATTTGCTGGAGCAATCGCGGATCTTATAGGGGCCAAAATTGTTATTAGCATCTCCTATCTTATGGCAGCTATATGTATTGGACTATTAACCATTAAACCATCCGTTACAATCATTTATCTTTTAATTGGTCTTGCTGGAATTGGATCAGTCGGTATTACTCAAATATTGAATGCATATGTAACACAATACTTCCCATCCCATATCCGAGCTACTTCCTTAGGCTGGGGACTTGGACTTGGCCGAGTTGGTGCGATTGCTGGTCCTATTCTTGTCGGTATTATTATGACAATGCAATATGACTTAGCATGGAATTTTTACTTATTCTCATTCGCAGGTCTCATCGCAGCTATGTCTGTTTTCTTTATTCCTACAAAATAAAAAAGAGCACAAACTCACTTGCGCTCTTTTTCAATTCTTGCTAACTCCGCTTTAATTTTCTCTCTCATTTCATACCCTCTCCATTTTTTGATTATTTCCTTGGAAATTCGACAAATGTATTACTAAGTTTACTACATGCTAAAATAGCTGTCAGAAAATTCCCGACAGCCTGCCAAAATCCCTTATTTTTTACTTGTTCTTTTCTGTTACACTAACCGCAATTCGTTCAAACTCTTTTTGAATCTCCTCTTTATATGCATCTACTTTTGAAAAATCCATAGCAGCAATATAAATTCGTTCTAATTTATCACGAACTGATTTCGCTTTCGCTAAGAAAGACATCGCCTCATTCATTTTTGCTCTATATTGAATCGACACGTCGCGAATTTCTGTCGCATACTTCTCATCTGTCCCTGGTGTCACAATCAGGGCATACATATCTATAATTTCATCACCTTCACGGCTTGGAAAATATTCATGTGGTGCGGTACTATCAAAAATTGCAAAACCTAACTCTCTTACGATAACCATATCAAGACTATTTGGATCAAATCCACAATGATATACTTCAACCGCAAAGCCTTTTTCTTCTGCTACCTTAGCTAATTTTTTGAGCATTGTTGATTTCCCAGAGCCTGGGCGTCCTTTTATAAAATAACGATGTGGTAATCCTTCTGTTAAATTAGGAACAAAATCAACTGCTCCTTTCGGTGTAGCTGCTCCTAAAAAGCGATGTTTCACAAGCGATTGTTTCCCGCTTTTATCTGTAAATAGCTTCTGAATCAGCTGATCTGTTAGTTCATTTGCTTTATTAAAATCAATATTATTAATATATATTTTCTCCCACTCATCATGTATAATTAGCGCCTCGTGAAAACAAGCGTAAGCAGCTTGAAAAGCTTTGCTTGCTTCTGAAACAAATCGTTCAATTTCCACCTTCTGCTTTCTTAATTTATCTGAGTCCCAAGCAACCCCTAAATTGATATACTCCTCAACAACTCCTGGCATTTTCGGCTCGATAACATGCGGAGATGTTCCATCAACAATTCCTACTTTTAACTTCGGGATAATGACACCATCAACCGATTTATTATCGGAAGAACAATGTAAAAATTCAATACCATATCCTTTTTCAACCCATTCACGACCTATTGCCTTAATTAAAGAAGATTTCCCCGTTCCAGGGCCACCCTTTAAAATAAATAATCTGTCTAACCCTTTTAAATTCTCATCGTATAAATTATGAAATCCTCTAGCTGTATTTCCACCAGCATAATAATTCAATACAGTCCCTGTCACTGCACTCACTCCTTCGCAGCATTCTATTTACATAAGCTACAATATGCAAGCAGCTTTATTTGGGTGAATACCTATTTTGTATTGCACGAAAAAAGGAAATGAATTACAATTTAAATACAATGAATATTCAGAACCAAAATTAAATATGTCTTTATCAAGAGAGGCAGAGGGACCGGCCCTTTGACGCCCAGCAACCTCAGTTTATAGAAACTGAATAGGTGCTAATTCCTGCAAAATGCATTGCATTTTGAAAGATAAAACGTAACTATTGTGTGCACAACTCATCTTTCTTGATTACGAAAGGTGAGTTTTTTTATTTCAAAACATATACTGGAGGTATTTAAAGTGAAAGTAATTGACCTATCACAAACATTTGAAAACAATATGTCCCAATTCCCTGGAACACCAAAAATCAATTTAGGGGCCATTACAAGCGTTGAAGAGACAGGCTATCAAGTTACAGATTTTCATTCTGTCGTTCATGTTGGCACGCATTGTGATGCTCCTGCTCATTTCATTTCAGGCGCAACGACTATTGATCAATTACCCCTAGATCAATTTGTAGGCGAAGCGGTTCTTATTGATGTAACTCATGTACAAGAACGAAAACTACCGAAAGAAGTATTGCACAACGCTGACATAAAAAAAGGTGATATTGTTATTTTCCATTCCAATCTATCTACTAAATGGAATACAGAGGCATATGAGCAAGAAGCTTTTTATCTTTCTGAAGAATTAGCCGAAGAACTAGTTCAATTAAAAGTAAAATCGGTCGGCCTAGATTTCATTTCTCCTGATGAGGTATCGACAGAAACATCACCAATTCATCACATACTACTTGGAAATAATATTTATTTAATTGAAAACTTAACAAACTTAGATGCCATTCACACGAAACGTTTCTTTTTCTCAGCGGCACCTTTAAAAATTAAAGATAGCGACGGTGCTTTCGCAAGGGCATTCGCTGTAATTTTTTAAACAAACTATACAAAAAAGCAAAGATCATCATTGACCTTTGCTTCTATTTTTTTTATTTAAACTAAGAAAGAATTGCTCAACACGAGGACGTAACCAAGCTAAATAATCTTTCTCTTTCTTCTTTGTACAAGCTATTTCTTCTCCATCTACCATTCCGACAAGCTCTAGCTCTAACAGTTGCCTCGTAAATGCTAACATATTTATTTCTTCGTCTGGATACTCTTCTTTTAATTTCTCCTCAATTTCCCCTAATAAAAAACCGTCACGCATCATTGCCAATGCATCAATCCAAAGTGGCGGCATTTCATATTTCTCTCCTGTAATTGTATCTTTTACAATATAATTCTTTTGCTCTTTTCGAAATTGAATCGTGTGTAAGCATACAGTCGAATTTAATGTTAATTCCATCATACCACCTCTTTCATAATATCTGCATAGAAAAAAGGATGCGCGTGCACCCCTTCTTTTCCTAACACTACCGAACCGTTACATGAATAACAAATCTCATGTCGATATTTTCCTCCATTATAAACGAAGTATTTTATAAAAAAAACCCTTCTTGGAACATTTTATAAAATGTTTATATTTACACAACAAGAACACTTTTCTGAAAAATATTTTCTTCTAGCACATTATACTGTCGGTAAAGAAATTTCCACTTTCGTTCCTATTCCCACGTTACTTTGAATCGCGATACTTCCTTGATGTTCCTTAATAATTTTATATGTAATCATTAATCCAAGTCTCGTACCATTCTCCTTTGTTGTATAAAAAGCCTTTCCAACCTTCTCTAGCTTCTCCTTCTCTATACCAAAGCCTTGATCTTCAACAGACATGCACAAATGCCCTTCCGTTTTTCGATATGCACGGATATGAATACCTCCACCTTCTGGCATTGATTCTGTTCCGTTTTTAATAATATTTATCTACTTGTAAATGAAATCCCACTCTATACTGCGCTGCATAACTTTCCATTAGCTGTACAGCATATAAAAGGATTGCTTGTATATTACACCATTCATAATTTGTTGGCTTTGGTTTCCTTAACAAATCCGTTAATTTTTTAAAATACTTTTAAGGCTTCCCTTTCCTCATAAATCAAGCTTCATATAAATACTCCTCATGGATCCATACAAAAACTCTGCGTGTTATCTCCTTAAATTATAGCCTTCAGGGCAATATACAACCTTATCATACGAAAAGGAAGGAGATCTCTCCTTCCTTTTCGCTATAACTTATATCCATCTTACCCGATCATGTAGCAGACCATCCGTAAAATTATTATGTCCTATTACAAAATTATTCATATATAAATCTAGATATTCGCCGTACTTACTTTCTGTATTTAATAATAATTCCTCGACATAGTAAGCACCTTGTTTAAAGTTATCGAACAGTAAACTACACAAGCCAGCATAAATTCCGCACCCTACTTGGAAGTAAGTCGCGTTCGTTTTATATTTATGAAAAACTTGACTGCTATTCATCACGTTATACATATACATCTCGCTATTTTCATAAACGAGTAGCACACCAACCAGATCCTCCCCTGCAATCTCTTCTTCCGCTGGATTAAATACTTTACGATTCCAATTCCATAAATCTTCAACTTGATCTAAGTTCTGTCTAATTATATTAGTCGTATACTCATTAATTCGATAAAGAAAACCCACTTCCATATTGAAGTTTTTTCCTAAAATTAAAACTTCCTCATGTGGCATTAAACAACCATAAAACTCTTTCTCTCCTAACTTTACTTTATACTCTGAAGCATATACATCTTCATAAAAATAAAGAGGTCGATGATGGCTCATATACATCGGATAACTCCATATTGCTTCATCTAGAAATCGCTCTACTGCCCATGAAGCATAAAGTGTATGAGGCTTTATAAGTGCTGTATCATTTAAAAATGACGTATCATGTTCTACTATATAACATGCTTTGGGCTTTTCATTTGGACGTTCCTTCATAAGTTCAACAACCATCCATTGAACAACACCTGGATTCATACCTGATCCTATAATTGCTTTTGTATTTGTAAATTTCTCTTTTTCCTTCTCAAACCGCGTATATCTTTCCGTAAGCTGAAAGCCAATTAAACTATCGTCTTGATCTACTGCCTCATTTTCCAAAGCTGAATTAATATAGCAAATTCCAAGTTCATTACAACAGCTTAATACTCTGATTGTATCTGCCCCTGAAACATCAATAACAACACCGATTCTTTTTTCTTTCAAATGTTGTTTGAATTTCACTACATCTTGAAGGTCAATTTCATATAAAAACAATTGCTCTTTCAAATTTGGAAACAACTCATCATAATAAGTCCTATCTTTTTGTTTTATATCAACCAAATGAAATGTAACATTCTTTATCGCTTCATAAATCGGGTCTTTTTCATTTACTATCGCTTGATTTAAAATGGCTAAAACTGCTTTTGCTGCTCCACCAGCACTACCAAGTAATGTAATCGATAACGGATTCGAAAACTGCTCCACAAACAAAACCCCTTTAATGTATTAGTTGAACAGTTCTCCCTCAAAAAATAAATTGAATATATGAAAAGATGGCTCGTACATATCTTTTATAATTTTGCACAAGATTAACTCTTCATAGATAAAGCTAACATATTTATATTCAATTCATTTTCCCCCTCATATTCAAATCGTGCTAAACAAATAGGCTCGACCTTTTCTTCTGTATATAAAAGAAAAAGCCAGCCCTTTCAACTAGTCTACGGACAATGGACAGATTTCACATGTTGAATATTCACATACATTTTTGCATCACGTGCTTTTAATATTTCAATATGTCCCTCATCAATCTTCGCCATCTTTCCGATTTTATTAGATTCCTCGCCTAAATCGAACACCATGATTTTACCAGCCATTTTAATAAGCTGCTCTTCAAATGTTCTAGCTAACGTAATATTTAACGGATTCACGGGAAGTTCATTTTTATTGAGGGCATAAGGGACTTGATTTTCTTTATATGGAATTAACCATTTCAAATGCTTTAAAGATATATATACTGTTTTATAAACTGGGCTATAAAAAACGATATAATCGTTCATTACACTTGTAACATAACCGTGTATTGGAGCATTTCCTGCTACATAAACTTCTGTAAAAATCCCCTTAGAAGTACTTAATACTTTTCTCAAAGAAATGGAAGGTGATTCCCTCTTAATTACAGAATCAACATCAGGTTTTGATATTTCTTCATCATGTGGTCTTAAAAATTTATAATATTGGACATGGTATAAAGATATATATACGTAGTCTTGTCCATTGTAAAGAACAACAATATCATTTCCTACGTCTATTAATACACCTTTAAATCTTTGTTCACCGATTAATTTAACATATATATTTTCTCCAATGCTTTTGTTTAACTCATTCATCTATATCCTCCTTCCTATGAATTTCTTCTTTCCTGTCTTCCATTTCAAAAAAATAATCAGGGCAAAGTTCTGTCTTAATAGTAAGTAATTCCTTTTCATACTATCGAAATAAGAAATTGTTCTTCTCTTTCCCTCATAATGCCCCTCTTATTTATTAAACATTATTCATCTTCATTCTTTTTACATTTAACTACTTGACTCACACTCTTAATATGAGACTTAACTACATAAATAACTTCATCACAGTTTACTAGTGTAATACAACCATGGTGTACCTCACTTAATAAACCTTCCACACATTCTGGACCGCCACGATTAATTTTTACCCACTTATACTTCAAGTCTTTTAATATATCTAAAAAAGTATCCTCATCAGAACAGAAACATGAACTATAGCAATCGCCGCATTTACTTTCTTTCACTTTCTTAACTAGGCTCTTCACATGTTTCAATTGATAATATACTAATTCCCCATGAGGTAATTGTAGCGTTAGATAATCTTTGCCTAACGATACGAGCTCACCCACTCGACTTTCTGGTCCACGAAGGTTTACTTTTACAGTCTCACCAACTAAACATTTAATTTGGTCACAGCATAATACATTCTCCAATTTCGTATCCCCCTTTCTTATTATCTTCCTCTACTTGATTGTCTTTGTGCACGAGCGCGACCTGAATTATTGCTACTACTTTCCTTACTGCTACTATCGTCGCTCTCATTGCTCTCTCCACATGCTAATGCATTATAGTTAACGCTTTTAATATGCTTTACTGCAATTAATATAACTTCTTCTTTTACAATTAATGTCACAAAGTCACAAGAAACATCTTGTAAAATGCCTTCCACTTTCTCTGGACCACCGCGATTAATTTTCACCCAGCAATATTTGAAGCTTTGAAGTAGTGCTTCAAAGTCTTCTGCACATTCGCAATCTTCCCACTCGCACTTACTTGCTCCGCATTCTTTCGCATTTTTTGTAATACTTTTTAGATGATTAAGTTGATAGTAATAAAGTTCACCTTTTTCATTCTGCAATACGAAGTAGTCCGGACATACTGATATTATTGTTCCTTTTTGAGATTCTGGACCACCCCTGTTTACTCTCACAAAAGATCCAATTAAGTCTTTCAAAAAATCACAATGAAATATACTCACGAGAAAACCCCTTCCATTAATTTATAAGCTTTTGCACTGATAGTATATGTATCTGTACAGGTTACGTTCTCTATGTTTGTCCTAGCTAGAAAAAAATATGCTTTTAACATGGTAGACTACTACCTATCAAAATCTTAAAAAACGTTTACGGTCTTTTAAATTTGACATTTTTGCACAAAAAAATCCCGTATGAAGATACATTTCTGCCTATCTTCATACGGGATTTCCCATCGTTTAATCTTCGTCTTTAACATCCATATCTTCTGGAATTGGTTCGTTCAATATTTCTTCCACTAATTGCTTATATTTCTCCATTTGTTCTAAATGTGTATTAAATTGTTCTTTATTTAATAAATATTGTTCTCCATCAAATAGCGCACGAACTTTCTTTTTCTGAATTAGCTCTTCAATATACGATTTTGGTAAATTCAAATACTCCGCAGCTTCTTCTACTGTTATATACAACGCGTTCATTCCTTTATTATTTTTTCCTATATACTGTATCTTACTTTATTTTTGTAAACAAATAAAAAAGATTTTGTAAATGCAATTTAAAAAGAAGGTGGATGCATTCCATATATTGTATAATAATATAGTAAGGATTTTTTAAATATAGAATGGTATTACCCATTTACACAAAGGAGAGTTAACATATGGCTACTCGTCACATCATTACAATGTTAGAAAAAACATTACAGGTTGAAACAAAAAACACAATTTCTCATTTAACTACATCTTTATCTGATCGTATTCTTTCTCAAAGCTCAGCGATACATGAAAACAATTGTTACCATACAATTGGGGAATGGTACAAAAATCATTTTTTATTCCAACAAGATGATTTCCTTTGGGCTAAATACGCTTTCTATGACGCATATTGTGAAGCTATAAAGGGACAAGGACATCTTACAAAACGCGTCCGTCAAATATTAGAATCATTAGCTCGAATGCATGGAAAACAGTACATTGCATCTATATTAAATATGCCATTTCCTAACGAAAGAGCTAAAGGGACAGCATAATATAATACTGTTCTGCATCAGCAAAGCATAGATTCATTGCTTTCTAGGAAGATTTACAAATAAAACGTTCATATCACATGAACTGATGAAACCGGTGTCATTATAATGATTGAAAATATAGTAAACAGGAAAACCCCCATTTACCTCTCTTATCACTCGAATAGAGAAGTAAATGGGGGTATACTTGTTTTTTATTATTTCATCATCTGCTTGATCAATTCACGATTTCTTTTCTTAAATACTTCATTATGTGAAGAAACCATTCCATATTCGCTTGCATCTGGCTGAATAAATTGTTTCGCTTTATTTACAGCATTTCCTGCATCTTGGAACGCTCCCGCAATTAAGTGTAATTTCCCTTCATGCTTTAAAATATCTCCCGCAGCATATAATCCATCTACTGAAGACTCGCTATTCGCATTCCCTGCAATATAATAATTATCTATAATTGCAACGTCTAACTCACTATTTTCTAATAATGTAATGTCACGCTCATATCCATGGTTAATAATCACTTCTTCAATAGGTAAATGGGCAACTTCACCCGTCTCATGATTTGTTAATTCTACATATTCAATTGCTTCATGATTATCACCAGCAATTAATTTTGTAATAGAGGTATTAAAGAAACACTCCGCTGAGCTGTTCATAAGTTGCTTCACTTGTGCTTCATGACCAGATAATTCTTCTTTTCTATATGTTAAATAAACTTTTTTCGCAATTGGTTCTAACTCATTTGCCCAATCAATTGCAGAGTTACCTCCGCCTGAAATAATGACCGTTTTATCTTTGAAACGTTTTAACGATTTAACTGTATAATTTAAGTTTGATACTTCAAATCGCTCCGCACCTTCAATTGATAACTTTTGTGGATTCAATATACCACTTCCAGTTGCAACGATCACTGTTTTTGAAAAGTGTTCTTCTCCATTGCTCGCCTTTAACGTAAAAGTGCCATCTTCGTTACGAATAATCGATTCTATTTTTGTATTTACTACCACTTCAGGCTGAAATGTTAACCCTTGTTGTACAAGTTGCTCAATTAATTTTTCACCAGTAACCGGTAATAATCCGCCAATATCCCAAATCATCTTCTCCGGATAAACATGTATTTTTCCACCTAACTGTGGTTGAAATTCTATTATTTTCGTTTTCATCTCTCTGAGTCCACTATAAAAAGCTGAATAAAGCCCTGCAGGTCCCCCGCCTATCACGGTTACATCAAACAATTCTTCTCTATTCATTCACCTTCACTCCTCAGCTACTAATCATTGATTATCATTCTCAATAAAATATAACCTGTTTCCGCAAATTTTACAATCAAAATTACTATTGACAATACACCTATATAAAATTATATTATTTAAAGAATCAATAGTGATAATCATTATCATTTTGTTAATAATTAGCAAATTTGAGATTACATCTTCTTTCACTAATATGGTTAATACTATATTGTAAAATCTCACATTCAAGATTTTTAATAAGCATTTTGCATTACCACTACTCTTTCAAACAGATTGCAGTTAAACAAATTATTGTATACACATATCATCTATGTTAAAGGAGAAAAACGATGAAAAAGTTATTTATTTCACTAACAGTTCTTTTCGTTCTTGTTATGAGTGCTTGTAGCAATGGCTCTACAGACAAAAAGAACGATGCAAAAGGTAGTAAATCAGAAACAATTACATACCAATCTGAAAATGGTAAAGTAGAAGTTCCTGCAAATCCAAAACGCGTTGTTGTTTTATCATCATTTGCTGGTAACGTAATGTCATTAGATGTAAATCTTGTTGGGGTAGATTCATGGTCTAAACAAAACCCACGTTTTGATAGCAAACTGAAAGATGTTGCTGAAGTATCAGATGAAAATGTTGAAAAAATCGCTGAACTAAATCCAGATTTAATCATTGGTTTATCAAATATTAAAAATGTTGATAAGTTAAAGAAAATCGCTCCTACTGTAACATACACTTACGGAAAAGTTGATTACTTAAAACAGCATTTAGAAATCGGTAAGTTATTAAACAAAGAAAAAGAAGCAAAAACTTGGGTTGATGACTTCAAGAAACGTGCACAAGATGCTGGTAAAGAAATTAAAGCAAAAATCGGTGAAGATGCAACAGTTTCTGTTGTAGAAAACTTCAACAAACAGCTTTATGTATACGGCGAAAACTGGGGCCGTGGAACAGAAATTCTGTACCAAGAAATGAAATTAAAAATGCCTGAAAAAGTAAAAGAAAAAGCATTAAAAGAAGGTTACTACGCATTATCTACTGAGGTATTACCTGAGTTTGCTGGTGATTACTTAATCGTAAGTAAAAACAAAGATACTGATAACTCATTCCAAGAGACAGAATCATATAAAAACATCCCAGCAGTAAAAAATAATCGCGTATACGAAGCAAACATGATGGAATTCTATTTCAATGATCCACTTACATTAGACTTCCAACTAGACTTCTTCAAGAAGAGCTTTCTTGGTAAATAATACAAACATGAGGAATTCTTAAATTAAGAATTCCTCTTCCTTTATTCTATGAACAGAAAAGATGTGAAACGAATGACAAAAGATCACGACAATCCACGTTCTATAGCTTTTACATACAAACTCATTTTGAGCATAATTGCATTCTTTCTTATTTTTATGGTGGCAATGGTATTAGGGGCTGCCGATACTTCAATAAAAGATGTATGGTTAGCGCTCACTTCTTCTGCTAAAGGGGACAAAATATCTATTATTCGAGAAATTCGTTTACCACGTGAAGTAGCTGCAATTTTTGTAGGAGCTGGACTTGCTGTTTCTGGAGCAATTATGCAAGGATTAACACGAAATCCGCTTGCAGATCCTGGATTACTAGGGCTATCTGGTGGAGCAAATGCTGCACTTGCACTGACACTTGCTTTCAACCCTTCCATCAGCTATCTTTACTTAACATTAGCTTGCTTTATCGGTGCTGCAATCGGTGCGATTATGGTATTTGGAATTGGTATGGTGAAAAAAGGCGGGCTGTCCCCTCTTCGAATTGTATTAGCCGGTGCTGCCGTTTCAGCATTTCTACTCGCAATTTCAGAAGGAGTCGGCATTTACTTCAAAATTTCACAAGAGGTATCACTTTGGACTGCTGGGGGCGTAATTGGAACAACTTGGGGCCAATTAAAAATTATTATTCCAGTCATTTCAATTAGTATCTTTATCGCTATCTTACTAGCAAAAAAATTGACAGTTCTTAGTTTCAGTGAAGAAGTTGCTATTGGACTAGGTCAAAAAATTATTGTTATTAAAACCATTCTATTTATCATTATTATATTACTTGCTGGTGCGTCTGTAGCGCTTGTCGGAAATATGGCATTTATCGGCTTAATGGTACCTCATATGGTACGTCCAATTGTTGGGCCAGACTACCGATTTGTTATACCGATGTCAGCAATTGCTGGAGCTTCCTTTATGCTACTTGCAGATACAGTCGGACGTACTATTAACGCTCCGTACGAAACACCAGTTGCCGCTATTGTCGCAATTGTAGGATTGCCATTCTTCCTATTCGTTGTACGTAAAGGAGGAAAAACATTCTCATGATGCAATCTATTCTAAAAAAACAACGTCTTATTATACTCACTTTACTTATACTAACCATCACAACCATTGTAGTTGGAATGGGACTCGGTTCAGCATCTTTATCTTATGATCGACTACTCCCAACATTAATGGGACAAGGAACTTTTAAAGAGGAGTTTGTTTTATACTCTTTACGACTACCTAGAATTGTTATTACATTATTAGCTGGTATGGCTCTCGCTTTATCAGGTGCTATCCTGCAAGGTATTACCCGAAATGATTTAGCGGAACCTGGTATTCTCGGAATCAACTCCGGGGCTGGTGTTGCTGTTGCTATTTTCTTTTTATACTTTCCAATAGATGTAGGTTCATTTCTTTACTTACTACCTGTCGTTGGATTTATCGGCGCATTTCTGACAGCTGTTCTAATTTACGTATTTTCTTATAGTAAATCAACTGGACTTCAGCCAATCCGACTAACATTAACTGGTATTGGTTTTTCATTTGCACTATCTGGAATGATGATTGTCCTTATTTCATCCGCTGATCGTATGAAAGTTGACTTTATCGCCAAATGGATTGCCGGAAATATTTGGGGAGATGACTGGGTTTTCGTTTTGGCAATGCTCCCATGGTTAATCGTATTAATTCCGTTCGTTTTCTATAAAGCAAATCGATTAAACATTCTAGCATTAAACGAACCAGTCGCAATCGGTGTTGGAATTGAAATTGAAAAAGAACGCAGATACTTATTAGTCGCAGCCGTTGCGCTTGCAGCTGCAGCTGTTTCCGTAACAGGAGGAATTAGCTTTATCGGACTAATGGCTCCTCATATCGCAAAATCTTTAGTAGGTCCAAGACATCAAATTTTCATGCCTATCGCCGTTTTAATCGGCGGATGGCTATTGTTATTAGCAGATACAATCGGACGTAATATCGTTGAACCTAATGGCATTCCAGCAGGTATTGTCGTTGCCTTAATTGGTGCTCCTTACTTTATGTATTTGTTGCTTAAAAAGGCGTAGGAAACACCCTCAAGATTTTTTCTTGAGGGTGTTTTTATTTCATTCTACTGCTGCCCATACCCTTCAAACTTCTTCGCCAAATTCGCCATCTCATCTTCTGGCAAAAGCTTCGGCTCTCCGACACTTTTCGTTTGATAATAAATTTGCGCACAAAACTCAATTTCTTCTGCAACAGTAAACGCCATTTTTATGTTATTTGCACCTGCAATTAAACCGTGGTTCTCAAGTAAAACAGCACGACGATCAATCATGCCTTCAAAAGCAGCATCTGCTAATTGCTTCGTACCAAATGTTTCATACGGTGCACAGCGTACATTCGGGCCTGCGAAAGCAATTAAATACGATACTGCAGGAAGTTCCCATCCTAATGATGCAATCGTCTTCGCGTAAGGAGAATGTGTATGCACAAGCGCATTTATATCTTCACGCTTTCTATAATAAATAAGGTGCATATCGAGCTCACTTGATGGTTTTCTCTCTCCCTCTACCACTTCACCATCTAAGTTTAATATAACTACATCCTCAGGTTTTGTTTCATAATACTCTAAACCACTTGGGCTAATTGCAACAAGACCTTGCTCGCGATTGAAAATACTAATATTGCCGCCTGTCCCCTTTGTTAAACCGCTAGAAATCATTTTCTTTCCATACGCTACAATTTCTTCTCTTTCTTTTTGTAATAACATATACATCCCCCTAAGTATGAAGCTTATGATGACTGAATCTTTAACTCTATCTACTTATTGAAATAGCTTTTTTAAGTTCTCCGTAAACGGTGCTTTTACAATCCCTTTTTCCGTAATAATCGCTGTTACATTTTCATGTGGCGTGACATCAAATGCCGGATTATATACTTTACTTTCTTTCGGAGCAGAATATTGTCCGAAACGATTAATCACTTCAGAGGCATCTCTTTCCTCGATCGGAATTTCTTTTCCTGTCGGTGTTTTTAAGTCGATTGTCGGTGTTGGTGCTGCTACATAAAACGGAATGTTATAGTATTTCGCCAAAATAGATACGCCTAATGTCCCAATTTTATTTGCTACATCACCATTAGCTGCCACACGGTCGCATCCAACGATCACCGCATCAATCTTTCCTTGTGACATGACCATAGCTGCCATATTATCCGTAATAACAGTAACATCAATTCCCGCTCGCTGTAGTTCTAATGCTGTTAACGTTGAACCTTGTAATCTAGGACGTGTTTCATCTGAATAGATTTTTAAGTCCCATCCTTTTTCCTTCGCTAAGTACATTGGAGCTGTTGCAGTACCATACTTAGTCGTCGCTAACGCACCAGCATTACAATGTGTTAATACTCCCATTCCATCATGGAATAACGTTAATGCATGTTCCCCGATTTGACGGTTAATTTCTTCATCTTCTCTATGAATCTCTTTTGCTTCTTCTAGCAATCTATCTTTCAACTGAGCAATTGATAAGTTGGCATTCCCCGTCACTACAGTCTCCATTCTTTCAAGTGCCCAAAATAAATTTACTGCTGTCGGCCTTGATGTTGCCAAATATGCACATACCTTTTTGACTTCCTCTATAAATTCTTCCACCGTACTTTGAGTAACTTCCTTAGCTCCTAAATACACACCATAAGCTGCCGAAACACCAATCGCTGGAGCCCCTCTTACTTTCATTACTTGAATGGCATCCCACACACCTCCAGCTGTCTTGAAAGATTCATAGACAACTTCATTCGGTAATAATGTTTGATCTAATAAAACTAAAGCATCATCTTTCCACTGAATGGGTATTAATTGTTCTTCCATCATCTTCTCCCCTTACTTCGCATAGTGCATTGACTGTTCTTTTAACGTTTCTACAAAACTTGTGCCTGTTTTATATTGATTCGCCCGTAAAATAAATTTCTTCGCTACTTGAAGACAAATACGTTCTGCTCTAGCACGTGCTTCCTCATTCTCAATGCAAGTAATATCTTTTACTTTCGCTAGCCCAACAATGCGACGAATTAACTCAAGACCTGTCACTGCAGCTGCATCCTCTAATACAGAGTGTAAATATACTTCGTTAAAGCCTTGTTCCTTCGCCATAATCTCGGTCACATGAATATCCCAAGCATTTAAAAACTTCTTTTTAAACAAATCAATTACCTCTACCATTGTCGATTGTAGCCAACTCATATACGTATCTTTCTCAGCACCGGGCGGCATGGTTACATCTGCATTCACCCAAGCAAACATTAAATTCGCCATTACATTTCCAACGTCATATCCCATCGGTCCATAAAAGGCAAACTCAGGATCAATAACCTTTGTAGAATCATCTCTTACAAAAACAGAACCAGTATGTAAATCACCGTGAATAAGCGCTTGTGCATTCGTCATAAAAGAAAACTTAAGTTTTGCTACTTCCATACGAAGCTCTTTATCACTATAAATATGCTCTCTAATCCATCCTTCATTTAATGGAAACAACTCATTACGCTTATTATGATTTGTAAATGGCTCAGCGTATACGAGGTCCTCTGTAATCTCACATAATTCAGGATTTATATAGTTTTTCACAAGCTCCTTCTTCTCTTTATGATTCATTACAACATCCGATGTTAATAACAGTGTGTTTACCAAAAAGGTCGTTAAATCATCCGCAAGCTTTGGAAACATTTGATGATTTATAAGTGCTGTACGTAATATTGTGTGGTCCGATAAATCTTCCATTACGCAACAATTCATCACACTATCAAACAAATACACCTTTGGAACAAGCCCAGGTGCTAACTCCTCCTCTTTCTGCAAAACATCTGATTCTATACGAATACGATTCGTCGACAACTTAAACTCATCTGAAATGCGTGCTGTATGCCCAGCTTGCTTTACAATGACAGAAATATTCTTCTGCTCATCCCAAACGCGGAATACATAGTTTAAATTACCATCGCCTATTTCTTTACACTGTAACCCCTTTGCATCTTCAAACTTAGATAATTTCTCTTTCGCATACACAATCACATCGCTAGCTTCCATTAAAAAATACTTCGTGAACTTAGACATGGTTTCCCCTCCACACCAAATGTAAACGTTTTCTAAAAGCTATAAAAAATAATAGTTTGAAAAATTTTATCCTATATTATATCTTCTTCTTTTTGAAAGGTATATCTAGGTTTTATTATATCTTGTTAAAAATGGGAGTCAATGCTTCCTCTTTCTTAGTCTATTTTCTCTAAATAAAGGAAAATTTCAGTGCTACTGATAATTCGTTTGCACCACTCCCATACTTACAATTGCTATATTCATCTAACCCCTTTCCTTATCTTTGAACTTTCATGTAGAACATTATTTCCTCTACATTACAGGATACGTCATTAAAAACCACAGATTTCATAACATGTAAATACATTAAATCTTTATATTTAATATATACAATTTAAATATTGGAAATTTTATTATATATTATTGAAGAAGAGGTGATTACTCCATGTGGAAACAAGGCATCGGTTGGCTTCTCATCACTGTGATGATTTTTTTAATGATACATATTAACTTTCGAGATAGTGATACAAATCTCATTCAAAAACGTACACAAAATGGGACAATCGACTTACGTGATCTTCCTTCAAATGCGAAAATATTATCTTTAGCAGGCGAATGGAAATTCACCCCAAATAAATTTGTGGATGTGAACCAATTTCAAGAACAAGCTACAAATCAACTTGTGCCAGGACAGTGGGAATCCAAGGCACAATATGGTTCTTATCAATTAAAAATCGAGCTACCTAAGCATTTTTCTGAAGTTGGTTTTCGCATTCGAAACATTTGGTCCGCCCATACCATTTATGTAAACGGCGAAAAGGGTTCTGAAATAGGTCAGATTGGAAAATCAAAAGAAGCTACAAAACCTGAAAATCCATCATATGAAATGTATTTAAAACCGAAAACAAAAGAATTGCTCATAACAATTCACGTTTCAAATTTTTACAATGTACGCGGAGGTATTATTTTCCCAATCGATTTCGGTGACGCTAAAGCGATGCAAGAAGACGTAGCTGAAGATACAAATATCGAATGGACAGCCGTTTCCATCTTATTAGTTTTTAGTATTTTTCATCTAACTATCTTTTTATTACGTAAAAAAGATGATGGCTTTTTTTATAGCGGTTGTTATTTCCTAAGCCTAGCACTAATTGTTATGACACGAGGAGAACGTATATTACTTCGTGCGGTTCCTAATATCCCTTTTGAATTTTATTTTCGCTTACAGGACTCTATTACATTTTTTAGTGCTATTTTATTACCACTATTTATTTCAAAAACTATGCCGACTATTATAAATAAAAAACAACTGCTTTTATTATTTTCGCCTTTCTTTATTTATAGCGTAGGAATAATCTTATTTCCAGCTCGATCACTGTCAAATCTACAAACACCATTCTTTTTTTATATGAATATAATGTTGTTGTGGATTATTCTGAGAATGACTCAGCTCATCATACAAAAAAAGTGGATTATTAGTAAAAACGAAATTTTAATTTTCACCCTGATGTTACTTACTCTATTTATGTTTCTTTTTAGCGGTACACTCGAACAACTTTTTGCATCAGGTCGTAATATATTTAACCGCTTTGGGCTACTGGGGTTCATTATTATGATGAATGTTTTTTTAGGCACACGTTTTATTAATCGTACCGAAGAGGCCGAGCACTTATCAAAAAAATTAGAAGCTATTCATTTAACAAAAGATTCTTTTTTAAAAGTAACAACACAAGAATTAAAAGATCCTTTATACCATGCAATTAATTTAATTAAATCTGTAAAAGCTAATGATAAAAAGGAGAAGCATTCAAATGAGCTACATGTATTAGAACAGCTTACAGAACGTTTACTATACCTTACTAATGATCTACAAGATTTTACAAAAATTAAATTTCATGATTATTCTTTTACAGCAAAATCAACAAATATAAAAATGATTGTGAATCATGTTTATACATTAATGGAACTACCTCTCTCAAGAAAACATATTACGTATCAAGAATATGTACCAAATAATTTACACGGATTAGTAGATGAAGACCGATTAACACAAGTGCTTTACCGTATTTTAGAAGAATGTTGTTACTATGCAGTAGATGGGAAAATTGTTATTGATGCTCAGCATATAGGAGAAAATATCCATTTAACCTTTAAAGCGACTAGCAACTCTACCGTTACTTATGAAGATACTCACACTGAAATCGGGTTATTAATAAGTAAAGAACTGCTAGAACGTATGAATGGACATTTGCAGGTAGATTACTATAAAATTTCTATCTTATTTAAAATACAAGTTCCTTTTTATGAATATAAAGAAATACATACTATTTTACAGGAACAACATAATTTTAAAGAAGTTTCTCAAGCAAACACTAGTATGCTGCCAACAATCTTAATTGTAGATGATGATGTCATACATACAGAGGTACTAAAATCTTTACTAGCAGCAACATACAATATTACCATTGTGCATTCGGCTCAAGATGCTATTTTCTTATTAGAGAGCACGAAAGATTTCGAGCTTCTTATCATAGATGAAACTCTTCCTGAGATTGGAGGAGTCGAACTAGCTAAACATATACGCAAAAAAACATCAGTATTAGAATTACCTATTCTAATGTTAAGTTCAAAAGATTATCCAACGAATGTAGATCATTTATTTGCAAATGGAATAACTGATTACTTGGTCAAACCTTGTACAAAACAAGTGCTATTAGCTAGATTACATACTATTTTCCAAACAAAAGAAGCGATACTCCAAGCATTTGAAAATGAAATGGCCTTTCTACAGGCACAAATTAAACCGCACTTCTTATATAATGCAATGAGTAATATTATTTCATTTTGTTATACAGATAGCGAACGGGCTGCACATCTCCTAACGATGCTAAGCTCCTACTTACGATATATATTTGAATCTGGAAACGAAACAAATTACTCTACATTACAAAAAGAAGTTTCTATCATTCAAGCATATGTAGAAATAGAAAAGGCACGATTTGGCGAACGTCTTTCTTTTTCATATGAAGTTGATACTATTGAATCTTTAGATGAAATATATATACCTAATTTACTCGTACAACCACTTGTGGAAAATGCAATACGCCACGGTCTATTTGAGAAAGAAGGAAACAGTCATGTACAAATTAATATAAAACAAATAAAAGAAATTTTATTTATACAAGTAATAGATAACGGGATTGGAATGTCAGAAACAACCATACACAATTTGTTAAATGGGACTCTTCAGAACCAAGGAATTGGATTTTCCAATGTTCTACGTCGTGTTCGAAAGTTTTCCAATGGAACTGTAGAGATTTATTCTATTGAAAATAAAGGAACAACTATTAATGTAACGATTCCATTAAAGGAGAGAATGTAGTGTGGCGAATAGTAATAATAGAGGATGAAAAGCCTATTTTAGATTTACATAATCATTTATTAACAAAACATGGTGGATTTCAAATTATTGATACTTTCCAATCACCATTAGAGGCAATTAATATGCTTCCGGATTACACATTAGACGCTATTTTACTAGATATTGAAATGCCTAAAATGACAGGAATTGAACTCGCTAAGAAATTAGTAGATGACGGTATCGATGTTCCGATTATCTTTTCTACTGCTTACCCAAATTATGCTTTAGAAGCGTTTCGGGTACAAGCTCTCGATTATATATTAAAACCGCTAACACCTAGCGCTGTACAAGATTTAGATGACCGCCTAAAAAAATATTACGGTGTTCCGAATCAACAAAGAAATTCAAATACTCTTCAAGTACAACTGTACGGTAATACATTTATAAAAAAAGACCATCAATCACTAAAGTGGCCTACCCGTGTTACAGAAGAGCTTTTTTATTACTTCCTTCTCCATAAAGAAAAAACTGTTTCGAAGTGGCAGATCCTTGATGATATTTGGCCTAACATAGATGAAAAACGTGCATTAGCAAATTTGTATAATACTATTTATCGAATACGCCAACTATTTAGTGAGCTAAATATCCCTCTCAAAATCGAGCGTACAACTGATGGTTATGAAATGCAGATTAACCAAACAGTTCAATTTATAGAAGCACATAATACCGACGACCTATTATTAGAGTCCAAAGGATATTTATGGGCTTACAAACTTCAAAATATACAACTTTAAGAAACTTGTTTCTAAGCTGAAACAGGTTTCTTATTTTATAACAAATACCTTGAGAGATTTTTGAGAGAAACGTTTGATACATTAATAAATACAAATAAACCATATTTAAAGTATTATCCCATTTCATAAAACTATTTTCTTACTATCTATATAAGGAGAAAAAAATGAGCACTCACACTAATCAAGACATTATGCTTACAAACATTGAATCCATTTCCGACAGGACCAATTTTAATTTATATTTACAAGAATCCAATGATTTCGATCCTAACCTTATAAAATGCACCATGTTAGAATTTATCGTCACAAAAGACAGTGTAAAGATTTACATAAAACATACACCAAATTGCGATTCTGAAATTTATACGATCAAAGAGTACATGATTCCAAGCTCAGTATTCCATTACGTTTTCCCAACGATTCATGAAAATAACGAGGAAATATCCGTACACATGCAATGTTTTGGTATACATGGCGAACTACTCGTTGCCGAAAAATTATTTATCCATAAAAACAATCAGTTAAGTTCTAAATTACGTACATTTTTCGAAACACTGAACAGCAATATACATAACGCCCTACACGCATTAAAAAAGGATTAAAAGGTCCCCTATCAAGTCACATTACACTTGATAGGGAATTTTTTAATCCTTTAATTTTACAAAAGAAGCTGAGTTATTTCTTTTTCTCTAACCCCTCGCGAAACAACTTACACTTCAATATATGTCCAATAAATGAACAGTTAAAATAACAGTAATTTTTCAAAAAGATTCCGATTCATTTTGTTTTATTTATCTCATCATTCTTTGTACAATAAAGTAAGAAGTTACTTTTCAACCACATAACCTACTAAAAAATCTTTCCTCAAAACATTTAATTATCATCTATATGTTTCAAGCTTAAATGTAAACAAACTTCCACCTATGATTATACTGATTCCTTTACAACTAAATTTTCTACTCTATCACTGCCAAACTGTTTTATCATCTCAATTGAGAATAAATATTAATTAAATTGATATAAAGTTGGTATATTCTCTTGACAAAATAACCACTTCTATATGATAATTAATATCGAATTAGAATTATTATAGTTAATTAAAAAATATATTTTATGAGCACACTATTTTTTGATGCTCAAAACCAACATTTAGGAGGAATTTTAATATGTTATTAATCGGCACAGAAGTAAAACCGTTTAAAGCTAATGCTTACCATAATGGAGAATTTATCCAAGTTACTGACGAAAGTTTAAAAGGAAAATGGAGTGTAGTTTGTTTCTACCCAGCTGACTTCACATTCGTTTGCCCAACTGAACTTGAAGACTTACAAAACCAATACGCAGCTCTTAAAGACTTAGGCGTTGAAGTATACTCTGTATCTACAGACACTCACTTCACTCACAAAGCATGGCATGATAGCTCAGAAACTATCGGCAAAATCGAATACATTATGATTGGTGACCCAACTCGCACAATTACTACAAACTTCAACGTTTTAATGGAAGAAGAAGGTCTTGCTGCTCGTGGTACATTCATCATCGATCCAGACGGCGTTATCCAGTCTATGGAAATCAATGCTGACGGTATCGGCCGTGACGCAAGCATTCTTGTTAACAAAATTAAAGCAGCTCAATACGTACGTAACAACCCAGGTGAAGTTTGCCCAGCTAAATGGCAAGAGGGTTCTGCAACACTTAAACCAAGCCTTGACCTTGTAGGCAAAATCTAAGGAGTTCGATCAAAATGATACTAGATGCAGATATAAAAACACAACTATCCCAATACCTTCAGTTAATGGAGAACGATATTTTACTTAAAGTAAGCGCTGGAGACGACGACGTATCTAAAGATATGTTAGCTCTAGTAGACGAATTAGCTACTATGTCATCTAAGATTACAGTAGAAAAAGTTGAATTAGAGAGAACACCAAGCTTTAGCGTAAATCGCCCTGGTGAAGACACTGGTGTCGTATTCGCTGGTATTCCATTAGGACACGAATTTACTTCATTAGTGTTAGCTTTACTACAAGTAAGTGGACGCGCTCCAAAAGTTGAACAAAAATTAATCGATCAAATTAAAAACATTCAAGGCGAATATCATTTTGAATCTTATATCAGCCTAAGTTGTCATAACTGTCCTGATGTTGTACAAGCTCTTAACGTAATGAGCGTTCTAAACTCTGGTATTACACATACTATGATTGATGGCGCTGCATTCAAAGAGGAAGTAGAAAGCAAAGACATCATGGCAGTACCAACAGTTTTCCTAAACGGCGAATCTTTCGGAAGCGGTCGTATGACTCTTGAAGAAATTTTAGCTAAAATGGGTAACGGTCCAGATGCATCAGAGCTTTCTGATAAAGATCCATACGATGTTCTTGTTGTTGGTGGCGGCCCTGCTGGTGCAAGTGCAGCAATTTATGCAGCACGTAAAGGCATCCGCACTGGTATCGTTGCTGAGCGCTTCGGTGGTCAAGTAATGGATACTATGGGTATTGAGAACTTCATCAGCGTAAAACGCACTGAAGGTCCTAAGCTAGTAGCAAGCCTTGAAGAGCACGTAAAAGAATACGACATCGATGTAATGAATCTACAACGTGCAAAACGTTTAGAGAAAAAAGAACTTATTGAAGTGGAACTTGAAAACGGCGCTATTCTGAAAAGTAAAAGCGTAATCGTTTCAACAGGTGCTCGCTGGCGTAACGTTGGCGTACCGGGTGAAGCTGAGTTCAAAAATAAAGGTGTAGCATACTGCCCACACTGTGACGGTCCATTATTCATTGGAAAAGACGTAGCAGTTATCGGCGGAGGTAACTCTGGTATTGAAGCAGCTATCGACTTAGCAGGTATTGTTAAGCACGTAACTGTTCTTGAATTCATGCCAGAATTAAAAGCTGATGCTGTATTACAAGAGCGTCTTAACAGCTTACCAAACGTAACTGTTCTGAAAAACGTTCAAACGAAAGAAATCACTGGTACTGATAAAGTAAACGGTATTTCTTACATCGATCGTGAAACTGAAGAAGTTCATCACGTTGAATTACAAGGTGTATTCGTACAAATCGGTCTTGTGCCAAACACAGACTGGTTAGGCGAAACAGTTGAACGCGCTCGCGGTGAAATCGTAACAGACAAGCACGGCGCTACAAACATACCAGGAGTGTTTGCTGCAGGTGACTGTACAAATAATCCGTACAAACAAATCATCATCTCTATGGGTTCAGGTGCAAACGCAGCTTTAGGTGCATTTGATTACTTAATCCGTAACTAATTATATAGACGTGAGTAAAGAAAAGCAGGTGCCAAGGCACCTGCTTTTTATAATCTTAATGTATAAACTAAAAACCTTTCATTCCCATTCTTCTCATAAGCTCCAGGCAATCTTACTTCCCTCTTCAGCTCAAACGCAGTCTGATTCTCCAAGAAGAAAATATAATCTTCAGAAGGATAGTATAAAATAATATCCACTTCTCTCTCCGTCTCTTCTACCGAAAGTAAAATATTATTTACTACGTTCATAAATACTTGTACAGAAAATGGATTGAAGAAATAAAACCGGTTATCCCGTGGATCGATTTCATATTCCTGCGCTAAACAACATTCAAACCCAATCTTATCTTTACTGTTTCTTACCTTTCGTGCATAGCGCTCTAGATTATCCATTGCTTCTTTATAAAACTCTTCATTCATTTCAATTCCAACCGCTGAAGCGCCACACTTATGGTGCATGTAAAAGTTTAATCGTCCTTTTCCGCATCCAAAGTCTACAACTCGGTCGCTACTTCTTATTTCATATTGATTTAATAGTTCATCTAATCCGCTATATGGCGTTGGTTCATAACGGTGATAGTGCATAGACTTGTTAAAGCCCTTTTGCTCACCGACAGTTTTTATATGTAATACAGCATCGTAATATTGTTCGTTCATTTTTCTTCTCCTATTAGAAAATGGTACTTATTATTATACACCATGTACCGGAGAGGGATTTTTCATTGCATTAATTGGTGCGTGAAATTATATCGACGATTTTTTTAATATATCGACTTACCGACAATTCACGAAAAAAACAGGAGCTCTCTAGCTCCTGTCCTCTAATACCTTTAATACAGTTTGTTTCAATATTTCTACTCCATCCATAATACAACTATGATCGAACTTCATATACGGATGGTGTAATCCAGGTTGTAAGTTTGCCCCTAGTCCAAGCATGACAGCTTTTAAATGTGGTCTCTTCACTGTGTAGTAATGGAAATCATCGCTTCCTGTCGTATACAGTGGTCCCGTGCATCCCTCTTCCCCGTATACTTCAAGAATGCCTTTTCGCATAAAGCGCTCAGCTTCTTCTGACACTTCAGCTCCTGGTGCAAGATCGATCCATTTATATGAAGTTTCCGATCCCATCGATGCGGCCGATTCTATTACATGTTCTATTTTTTTCTTTAATTCTTCTAATAACGTATTACTCTCTGCCCTAACATCTAAGCTAAAGTGGCCGTTCCCCGGAATAATATTTAAATTATCTCCACCAGCTTGGCACCTCGTCATCTTTACTGAATAGGAACTTTGCGGTGGTAACCATATATTTTTCAAACCGATATTGATCATAGAAATGACATCAATTGCATTTATCCCTTGATGCGGACGTGCCCCATGTGCATCATCTCCATGAATCGTTCCTTCTAAAAATCCTGCCGCTCCGTGACGAATAGATGGGGCAGCTTGTTTCAAAGGCAGTTCTTCAATCGGTCTTAAATGAACACCAAATAAGAAGTCCGCATCATCCACAGCCCCCTTCTCTACCATCTTTAAAGAGCCATTTCCTTTTTCCTCTGCCGGCTGAAAAATAAACCTAACAGTACCGCTATCCCATCTCATATTTTTCAATTGTAAAATAAGCCCCATCACAATTGTCATATGTGCATCATGACCACATGAATGGTTCGCTTTAAATTCTCCGTCCACTTCTTGCCATAGTGCATCCATATCAGCACGAATCGCAATAACTGGATTCCCGCTTCCGATTTCAGCAATCACACCTGGGCAATCATCAAATATTTTATATGAAATTCCTTCTTCTTTTAAAAAGTTAGTAATATACGCTGTCGTTTCATACTCTTTCCAACTCACTTCAGGGTTTTCATGTAAATGCTGAAAAATTTCAGTTAAACGCTCTTGTAGTTCTAATGTTTTCAAAGCTACATTCTCCTTCCCAAATTCCAAAACCATTCAGGTTAATTATACTTATGAAAAACAGATGTTTTTATGAACATATTGAATTTTAAGAAAAAAGTCAATTGTTTATTTTTAAATACGATCAACAACTCATTTCCACTCATTCCATAACGATAGAACATTCCTTATTTTCTGTTTTTTATTGACGCTCATATCAATTTTTAGTTATTATAATTTAATAACGTCTATTTTGCGACAATTCTAAAAATACAAACATACATAATGAGGAGGCATTTTATGAAAAAAGAAATACCTTTTGGCGTAGCAATAATCCCTATTATCATTACAGTTGCAGTTATGATGGTTACAATTGTTGTATTAAAACAAAGCCCTCACGTCCCACTTATTATCGGTACAACCGTTGCTTCTATCGTCGCTTGGCGTTACGGTTACAAATGGCACGATATTGAAGAAGCGATGTATAAAGGAATTCGCCTCGCATTACCCGCTATCGTTATCATTATTCTAGTAGGTTTAACGATCGGTGCTTGGATTGGCGGCGGAATCGTCGCAACAATGATTTATTACGGTTTAAATCTTTTAACTCCATCACTATTTTTAGTTTCAATTACAATTATTTGTTCTATTGTTGCATTAGCTATCGGTAGCTCTTGGTCTACAATGGGAACAATTGGTGTTGCAGGAATGGGAATTGGACTAAGTATGGGAATCCCAGCTCCAATGGTTGCCGGTGCTATCATTTCCGGTTCTTATTTCGGCGATAAAATGTCACCGCTTTCAGACACAACAAACTTAGCCGCAGGATTAACAAATACAGATCTATTCACACATATTCGTCATATGTTATTTACTACAATTCCAGGTTTACTTATTACTCTTATCGTTTATGCGTTCTTGGGAAGAAGCTTCGGTGCTAACAATATTGATGCAAAAGGTATCGATCAAACGTTACAAGTATTGCAACAAAACTTTGTTATCTCCCCTTTCCTACTAATCATACCTGTAGTTGTTATGGTATTAGTCGCTAAAAAGGTTCCTGCGATCCCAGCTATTCTCGTAGGTATTATTTTAGGATTCTTATCACAAGTCTTTATTCAAGGCGGTTCTGTCTCCGCTTCTGTCGGTGCACTCCAAAATGGATTTGTTATAGACACTGGCAACAAGCTAGTAGACGAACTCTTTAACCGCGGTGGCTTAGATTCGATGATGAATACCGTTTCTATGACAATTGTCGCTATGACTTTCGGAGGAGTACTAGAACATACTGGTATTCTTCGCTCAATTGTAAATCAAATTTTAAAATTAGCGACATCAGCAAAAGGGCTTATCGCTTCTACTATCGCATCTTGCTTTGCAACCAATCTTACTTGCTCTGAACAATATATTTCGATTGTTGTTCCTTCAAGAATGTACGCAAATGCATACACAGAAAAGGGGCTACACTCTAAAAATTTATCCAGAGCATTAGAAGATGGTGGAACATTAACTTCTGTGTTCGTACCTTGGAATACATGTGGTGTATTTATACTCGCAACACTTGGAGTTGGCGCATTCGAATATGCTCCTTATGCTATATTGAATTTCATCGTACCTATTATTTCGATCATTTATGGTATAACTGGTCTCACAATTACAAAACTATCTGACATTGAAAAAGCAGAACTACTAAAAAAACAAAAGGCTCAATTAGAAGCTTAAAGATAACGGTAAATTCAGTTCATATATTGCGCGAGGGCGTCCTTGTTGATAGGGCATTTCCTCGCCGCAAATATGAGCATACCCGTAATCAACTAGTTTCTTTAATAACCTTTCTGTTGATCGGCGAGTCACTTGTAAGTATTCAGAAAGGTCTGCTGCGGTAAACTTCAATGACGAATGTGATTGACTAAATTGAATAATTTTTGATAAGTTTGCTGGACTAAGTTTTGTTTCCTTCGCTATTTTCATGAGTTCCGGGTTTTCATTCTTCAAACTTTGTACTCTCTGTTCTTTCGGGAACGGACCAAATAGTTCTTTATCACTTGTTAGTATATAAAAGCAGTGGTCTATTGGATTATTCTTCGCGAAACTTTGAGCGATTTTAGCATTTTGCTCCGCTTCTTTCACAGTTTTTCCGTAACCAAATCCAATAGCTATCGTTCCTTCTATACTCGCAAATAAAGTATGTATCATATTTGTTTTTATAATCGATTCAATATCACCACGAGTCGTATACAAAATGAACGTCATTCCATCAACTTTTTTAAATGAACCATGTAGTGCTTTTGAAATGGCATCTAATTGCTCAAGCAAACCTTCTCTTAATTCTAAAGAAGAAATCATACAAGCACCGACAGTAGCTGAATGGCTTTTTGCTAACTCAGCTTTTATTTTTGCATCTTTTAACCCATGTATAATGGATTGCTTCGGATCTATCATACGCTCTGAAGGAATACCTACTTTTTGAAGTTCATCATAGACAGCATGAATACTAGTTAAAGCTAAATGAGCTTCTCCTGATTGATATTTAGCTATATGAAAATCCGTAACTCTATTTATTTCATCTTTACTCCACAGCATGTTTTCATAATCAAACACTTGTGGACTTTCTTTTATACCGATATCATGGAACACATTTGTAATGAATGAGCGGTCTACTAAATCAATTGAAATTTTATGTGGTTGAATACGTTGGTGATACATGACAGAAAGAATGGAAGATACGACAGTTGTCTCGTCTTGCTGTAAATACGTACTTGGAATTCGTAATTGTTCTCTTATTTCTTTTGCCATATAATAAGGTAAAGCACCTGAGAAAAAGATGAAGTCACAAGGCTTTAAACGCGTTAATAGTTCAGAAGATTCTGCCGGATGAAGGTAAATATATGGATCAATCTCTATTTCTTCTAGTTTATGAGCAATAGGTAAAAGTGTCTCCATAAACTCTTTTGAACCGACGACTGCAATTTTTATCATCATTTTTCTAGCTCCTTATCATTAATTAACGACTATTTAACGTCAACTATATCAAATATACAAAACTATTGTAAACAGGAAGGGGTCTCTACCTAATGAAAATTACAGCTATTCATCTTTATGCAATTCGTTTACCGCTTCGCGATCCGTTTGTTATTAGTTATGGTTCTTATTCTGATATGCCTTCTATTATCGTCAAAATGGAAACAGATGAAGGTATTATCGGTTACGGTGAAGGTGTTGCTGATGATCACGTTACAGGCGAATCATGGGAAAGTACTTTCCATACTTTAAAACATACACTTGCTCCTGCGCTCATCGGGCAAAATCCAATGAATATCGAGAAAATACACGATATGATGGACAATACAATTTACGGTGTGCCTACTGCGAAGGCTGCGATTGATATTGCTTGTTTTGATATAATGGGCAAAAAACTAAATCAACCTGTATATCAATTAATTGGCGGGCGCTACCATGAAGACTTCCCTGTCACTCACGTCTTAAGTATCGCCAAACCTGAAGACATGGCTGAAGAAGCGGCTTCCATGATTCAAAAAGGTTATCAATCTTTCAAAATGAAAGTCGGTACGAATGTAAACGAAGATGTAAAAAGAATTGAAGCGGTACGTGAACGTGTAGGAAATGATATCGCAATTCGTGTTGATGTAAACCAAGGGTGGAAAAATAGCGCCAACACATTAACGGCACTTCGTTCATTAGTTCATTTAAACATCGATTGGATTGAACAGCCTGTTGTCGCAGACGATATTGACGCAATGGCTCACATTCGTTCGAAAACAGACCTTCCGCTTATGATTGATGAAGGATTAAAAGGTTCTCGTGAAATGCGCCAAATCATTAAATTAGACGCGGCTGATAAAGTAAATATCAAACTAATGAAGTGCGGCGGCATATATCCCGCTGTAAAACTCGCTCACCAAGCAGAAATGGCCGGCATTGAATGCCAAGTTGGATCCATGGTCGAATCATCCGTTGCCTCTTCCGCAGGATTCCATGTCGCTTTCTCGAAAAAAATCATTACGAGCGTTGAACTTACAGGTCCATTAAAGTTCACGAAAGACATTGGAAACTTGCATTACGACGTACCATTTATTCGCTTAAACGAAAAGCCAGGACTCGGCATTGAAATAAATGAAGATACATTACAAGAACTAACCGTCTTTCAAGACGTTGTACGCTAAAGGAGGACTAAACACATGACAGTTCTATACAAAGGATCATTAAAACAAAATAACGAGCCATTTCACGTTACATTACTATCACTAGAGAACATCGAGCAAATCTTATCACTACAAAACGTCATAGTTGAGGCGCTAGAAGATAAAAGTCGCTTACAACCACTCTCGCTAGAAGAGTTTCAATACATTCTAGAAGGAAACGGCATGATGATCGGTGCTTTTATCGACAACGAACTCATCGCATTTCGTGCCCTACTCGTCCCTCCTATTGACGATGAACATTTAGGACTTGATATTGGTATAGCAGAAAGCGAACTACACCGCGTCATCTATCAAGAAATCTCAAATGTTCACCCAAACAGCCGAGGAAATGGGATGCAAAAAATATTAGCTACAGTTATTATGGACGAATTACAAAAAGAAGATAGCAAATACGACTATGTTTGTTGCACCGTTGCCCCTTTTAACATTCCGAGTTTGAAGGATAAGTTTGCGCAAGGAATGGAGATTGCTGCATTGAAGGAGAAATATGGTGGTAGTATGCGGTATGTGTTTGTGAAGGAATTGCGTGGGGACAAGGTAAGAGATTGGACAGAGATTGAGAACGTTCTGATGAGCGATGCTGGTGGACAACAGACGTTACTTTCAGAGGGATATCGTGGGTATGGATTGGAGAAAATAGACGAAGATTTTGTTGTGAAATTTGGACGATAATTGCTAAGTAAGAAAAAGGAGATGTCTGCTGTGACATCTCCTTTTTCTTCATTGAATATATCGATTGCAACTCCAAATATATCAGCGATTTTCGAAATATATCGACTTAACGACAAGTATTGACAATAATCGCAACCTATATAAAGCGTGCCACTAAACCGTCATCTTCCAACTAGATAACGCTAACCAGTTCTCCATTTCCTTATAATCAGGCATTATCTTCCCGACAAGACGCCAAAAAGATCGATCATGATTTAAATGAACCATATGACACATTTCATGAACAACTACGTAATCAATTACTCGCTGTGGTGCCATTGCTAGCTTCCAATTGAATGTTAGCTGTAAATTTGAATCACAAGTTCCCCATGTGCGGCTACTATCTGTAATACGAATAGAACGCGGTTTTGTTTTGAAGTTACTTTGATGTGCTTTAATACTCTTCTCTACTAATGACTTACACTGCTTATAGTAAAATCGTTTTAACGCTTGTTGTATTTTCTCATCCTTAAGCTCTTCCACATAAATATGTAGCTTATCTCCTTCAAACACTGCACTGTCTTGCGTAATACTTACATCCTGAGAAATCTGTATCGGATACGTATTTCCTAAATACAGAAAGCCCTCTCCTTGATCATAATCCTTTTCCTGCGGTCCGAGTGCTCGCTCTTGCATTTCCTTACGTGTTTTCTGAATCCAATCCCATTTCTCCTCTAGCAACTGGACTAAGTATTCAACAGGTGTTCCCTTTGGAGCCTGCACTTCCACATTTCCGTACGAATCTACAAAAAGACGCACCGACTTTTTCTTCTTATAAGTTATATGAAAATTAATTGTCTCACCTAAATATGTATGTACCATTTCATCACCTAACGTATTATTTTACAAATAAAAAAGAGTAGGATACGAACGTCCTACTCTATCTATTATATCATTTACCGCTTTAACAAACTCATTACCCTCTATACTTTACACCTAATCCCTTAATAAAATTCCTTGCGTATCTATCGCCGCACTCTTTGTAATTTTTATGGCCTTTTTTTCTTAATAGGGCTCCTAGTTCTCCCTTTGTTACCGTAACGCCTACGCTATCTAATATATCAAGTACATCCTCACTCGTTAAAGATAGTGCAATTTTCATTTTCTTTAGAAGAAGGTTATTCGCACTCTCTTTGCTTTGTACAGGTGCCGGTTGTCCTGGTTTCGGATCTTGCTTGCCTCTTTTTAAAGTGATAAATCCATTGAAGAATGCCTCTAACATCATCATATCGCATGTTAATACGTACTCATCTTCGACCACATCATCATTTTCAGCTTCATGCTGAGGCGCTCTCTTTATTTTTGTAAGCATATCAACTACGTCTTCTTTCGTTACTTCCATCCCGCCAAGTTTAAAGATTTCTACCATATCTATATCTCTTATATCTAAAGCGTACCTTACTCTTTTTAATATATCGTTGTTGCTCATTGCCATTGTTTTTCCTCCTGAAATGTTGATTATAGTAATGCTTTTAGCATGTATAAATGAATGTCGTTAAGTTACTACTTTAACATTTTAGGGGGAGGTTTTGTAGTCTTAGGTGGATTAATGCTTGTGGGGAGTAATCCTAAGAAGAGGTTTGAATGCTTTTTGGGTCACCTTTACCTATATTATTTTTTTATAACAATACAGAGATGTTAATTATTATAATAGAGTAACAACATCTTAAGGGCTTTTAGCAAGTAATTTGTAAACTCTTTCTATGTTATGGATAAAAAACATACTTTATTTTTACGATTGGAGTTTGTTGTACATGTTAGAAAAAGGTTTAGACCAAATGAACAAAGTAGAATTAATGGACAAACATCTTGATTCTCATCAAGGAAAAATAACTAGTACCGAGATTTGTAACATCGTAATGTCCATTTTCAAATTTGATTTAACAACTAAACCTGTCCTATCAAAGGAATCGATAATGGCAGGAGCGGTTTCCTCAACTGAGAACATTGCTAAAATGGCCATAGATTCTACCCTCGCTCATTACGGAGAAAAGGTGACAGGAATAGAGATTCGCCAACTTATCAATCAAATTTTTGGCATTAACTTAGATGCGATATCCTCTTTAGAGGGAGCAAGAATTTCTTTATTTTCTAAAGAGCAGTGGGTTGTTCGAGATGAACAAGACTTATTTGTTGTTCATACTGGATTAGGAGATGTTGATGTGAAAATTTTCGCCACTGACTATTTTACTAAACAAACTGGATTAGAGGAGTTGCCAAAGACCCTACAGCAATCATTAACAAACTTTGGGTTCTCTTGCGATAAGGGAAACGGATATTATTATTACTCAAATCCATCTGAAGAAGCAATTCCAGATGCCTTTAAGGGGCAGATCATCGGAACAATCCTTAAGGTAATTCACGATTCATATCAGTCTTTATAAAAAAAATCATATAGGGAGACCCTATATGATTTTTTTTATCGGTGAATACAACAACTTTATTTTCCAAAAGACGATAAAAATTTAACTCTATCTCCCATAGGAGGAGTATTGTTATCGACTAAAGCGACTTCTAGAACTGCTGGTCCATTTGAATTCATTAAGCCGTTTATAACATCTTGATTGATATCTTCTAGTTCAGTGATTCTGTAACTTGGGATATTCATAGCTGCGGCCATTGCGCTAATATGTATGGATTCCTGTTCGAAGGATGGATGAGTCCTACGGAACTGTAGCGAGTGACCATGATATACCATCCCTAAACGGGCATTATTCATCACAACAAATAAAATTGGCAAATTATATTCCTTTGCCGTCAGTATTTCCATTCCGTGCATGAAGAAGCAACCATCACCCGTAATACATACAACAGGGCGCCCCGGTTCAGCCAGATTTGAACCAATCGCAGAACCAATCCCGCTTCCCATTGCGCCAAAATGCACGTTAATATTATAGGAATCAAAATCTATGACCTTCATGTGATGGATAACATACGCCATAAACTCACCAATATCAATGGTATACCTAGTAGTTGATGGTAAACATTTTTGAAGGATCAGGAGAACATTTTTCGTATTATATTCCTCCGTATTCTCTTCCTCTTTTTTCTTTTCAACGGTAAGCGCGGCGCTTTCCTTTTGCAACCCTAAAGCTTTTAATTCTTCTATTAATAATAATAAACTTAAATTTATATCGCCTAGTACTGGAATATCCACTTTGTACTTCCGATTAAAGACAGATTGGTCAAAATCCATTTGAACAGAGAAGCGATCTTTTATTAAGTTTCCATTATAATTATTTGTCGCAGTTTCTCCCAAGCTGGAGCCTACAACCAATAATGCTTTTCCATCACCCTCATTAATCAATGCGGAAGCAGCCTCATGACCAGCAAATCCAAACACTCCGACTAAAAGCGGATGTTCCTCAGGGATATATCCCTTTGCTTGTGGAGTTGTTATAATCGGCCATTTCAGCAGTTCTGCCAGCTCTATTAATGAATCAACAGAGTTTCTTATTCCCTGTCCTGCAAAAATATAACCTTTATCCCTTTTTACCAGCTCTCTAGCTGTTTCTTTTATTGTGCCTAGGTCAGGAACAATAGGAAGTCTTTTAGGAAGTGGCGGCATTTCAACACTTTCTATATTTTCGTGTTGAATATCAATCGGTATTGCAACATGGACAGGTCCTGGCACTCCGGATAGAGCAATTTCAATAGCTAGTGCGACTTCTTTAAGTACATCCTTTACATCATTAACCGTAACGCTATATTTTGTAACAGACCTAAAGACTGGTTCTACATCTAATTCTTGTGATGCATTCAAGCCTACCGTATTCATGGGTACAGCACCTGTAATAAATAAGACAGGTAAATGCTCTCGCATGGCATTAGCAGCACCAGTTACAAGATTTGTGGCACCTGGTCCGCTACAACCAATACATACACTTAGCTGGTTTGTGTATTTCGCATAAGCGGCGGCCATGTAGGATGCGGCACCTTCATGCTTTGCTACAATTGGTGTTAATTCAGGCATATCATACAACTCATCGAAAAACGCATTTACAGAACCGGCTGGAATACCAAATATATGTTGAACTTCATTAGCTATTAAATATTCTAATACATTTCGAGCTGCTCTCATATTTATTCCCCATTCATTTAAAAGTGATTTCTCTATTAAAAAGCTTTTCCATGTCTTCAGCTGTTATAGGACGACTGAAGAAATACCCTTGCATTAAATAACAATTTCGTGCAGATAAAAAGGCTACCTGTTCCTTTGTCTCAACACCTTCAGCAATAACGTCAAGATTCAAATTCTTAGCCAGCGTAATAATAGTATTCGTAATGGCTGCATCATCTTTTGTCATGTCTTGCACAAAGGATTTATCAATTTTTAATGTTGAAATAGGCAATTTTTTTAAATAACCTAAAGATGAATAACCAGTGCCAAAATCATCAATAGCGAGATTTATTCCTAGACCTTTTAATTTCTTCATTGTTTTTAAAGTTGATTCTGTATTTTTAACAATTAAATTCTCAGTGAGTTCTAGTTGTATATACCTCGGAGATAACTCTACTTTCTCTAACACATTTTTAACGACAGCAAATAAATCACTTTGTTCAAATTGACGTGCAGATAAATTCACGGACATACTAATTAATGGGAAACCTTGATCGTGCCATTTCTTTAATTGCTTGCAGGCCTCTTCCAGAACCCATTCACCTATTGGGACTATTAATCCCGTTTCTTCAGCTATTGGGATAAACTTATCAGGCGATATCATCCCATGTTCTCGATGGTTCCACCTAATTAAAGCCTCTACTCCCTCAATCTCATTCGTTTTACCATTTATTTGCGGTTGGTAATAGATTTCAAGTTCTTCTTGTTCCAAAGCCTTATACAAATCATTTTCTAGCTTGATGCTTTCAAAGGTTCTGGTATCCATTCCTTCACTGAAGAAATGATAACTGCTTCCTGATATTTCTTTAGATTTGTACATGGCTGTGTCTGCATTTTTAATTAAGATTTCAGTCGTATCACCGTTATCAGGAAATATACTAATACCAATACTCGTTTTCATATACATTTCATTTTCTACTAAATTAAATGGTTTTGAAAAAGAATCAATGACACGATTTACTACCTTTAACACTTCTTTTTCACTTTTGATATTGGGTAAATAGATAGTAAATTCATCCCCGCCCTGTCTCGATACCGTAGCACTTTTTGGGACACAGGCACTTAATCGATTTGCAACTTCTCGTAGTAATAGATCACCGAAGCTATGTCCAAGCGTATCATTAACAAATTTAAACCTGTCTAAATCTAAATACAGAACCGCTAATTTTTCAGCATGCAATTGAGCATATGTCAGCCCTTGGGTTAGCCTGTCCTTTAATAGAACTCTGTTAGGTAAATCTGTTAAACTATCAAAATAAGCATGATATTTTATTTCTTCCTCCATCTGTTTCCTTTGGGTTACATCTTTAAAGGTAATAACTTCTCCGACAATCTCGGTCCCTTCTTTTATAGAGGAAATAACATACTCCACCGGAAAGCAGGATTGATCTTTTCTAAAAAATTGCTCGGTTTTATCGTACAGACTCCAATTCTCATCACAACCTGAGGCCACCTGCTTTTTCTGTCCTGTTTCAATTCCGTTGAAAACCATACTGGATGGTTTTCCTATTAGTTCATTTTCCATATCATAACCTAACATGGAGGCACCCGCTGGGTTACAAAAGGTTATATTCCCATCAAGGTCTAAACCAAAAATCCCTTCCCCAGCAGAATTGAGAATCAATTCTTTCTCACGGCTAAGCTGTTGCAATTCAGTTATTACTCGCTCCAATTCCTTATTTTTCACAGTAATTTCTGAGGTTCTCTCTTCGATAATGACTTCCTGTTTTTCCATATATAAAAGGTTTGATAGCGTGGAGGTAGTTGCATCGACAATAGATTGTGACAGCTGTATTTGTGCTTCAGAATAATTGAAATTACTATCACCTAGATTGACTACAGATATTTGTCCTAATACCTCTCCCATTGAAACCAATGGCAGCATCAAGAGTCCCTTCATGTCAAAATTACGACAAACATCATGGTTTGGCCGCGAATCTGTATAAACATCTGGAATCCAGATTGATTTTTTTGTCTTAATAACCTCTTGCGTGACTCTATCATTGCTTTGATCAAATTGTATCTTATCGTGTGTCTTCATCCAGTCTTCTTCTGTCCATTCGGAATCTTTACTTAATTTCACTGGTTTAATTCTTTTCTCCGCTAAAGGCTCTAGTAAATGAACTCCGATATTATAATTACCTAAAACCTTTCCCAAATATGAAAAACAAGTGTCAAGACTCTCCTGCATAGAGGAACACATAGATAGATCCCGTGTCACATCAAGCAAAAGCTGTTTTTCAGCAATAAGGTTTACCTTATGAGTTAAATTGTTCGCATTTTGAATGGCAACGGCCGCCATATTCACATATGCCTCAACCGTTTGAATTTCTGACTCTGTTAAATTCATGGGAATTCCATAATCAAATAAAAAAACTAGACCAAATAACTCTTCTTCAAAAGAGATAGGAAGTACGAATAAAGATTTAATTCGAAACCCTTCCACTGCTCTCGGATCCGGCCTACTATCCTTTGATGTATCCGGTATATAGATGGCTTTTTTTGTTTCAATTACTTCTTTCGCCAGCAAATCAATATCTGTATCAATGACATGCATATCCAGTGTCCATCCATTAATAACTTCTGGTTTTCCTACATATCCCCTAAACGTCCCATCTTCCTGCGGCAAATATATACCAACAGAATCGCATTGAACGATTTCTTCAGAAATTGCTATTGTGACTTGCTCTAAAACTTCACGTAAATCTAACTTTGTATTAATCATTTTAGTTATATTCGCAAGTCGAGAATACCTTGTTTGTTCCTTCAACATAAAAACGAACTCCATTTCATTGAAAATATATATTTATATTCAAACTTAAATTCTTATTTAAAACTAATCAATACTATAAGTTTGCTATGTAATTATTGTTAATTCGACAAAATATTTCATATTTCTCACTATTATAATGTTTTTTATAGATTTAATATAGGAATTGTTTGCATAATCATTTAATATTTTTATTACTCAGTTGCGAGATACATACATTGTCATTACTAAAGGTCATACATTTTTTTTCAGCAACAAAAATTCATTTACTTATAATACAACTCAGCTTACTTAAAATGAAGCAAATACCACTCTATTTAGGTAAAAATGTACAACATTACTTATTACTTTTTTAATATATTAAAACAAAAAACAGATGGGAATTCCTACTCATCTGAGTCAAGATTCCCATCTGTCTATTCAAACTATCCCTATATGCCAGTCACAAACTCCACATACACGGAAATACAAAACTGCTGGTTGGTTCAATACGTTTATAAAACTGTTTTCTTTCTATCGTTATCTACAACAGAAGTCAAAACTAAATAAAGTGAAACTTTAATCAGTGGGGGTTTTCTTCATCCCCCACCTAACTTCTTTGCTTTCGCTGAATTTTGAGGTGGGGGTCTTACTGCCCATTAAAGCGGGATAAACAGAATCCATTTCCCTCTACTTCAGAGAGTTACACCGTTTCACTACTTTCTACCGCATTTACACTCGCCTCAAACTTATCAAGTAATGCGCGTACTTCATCAGTTGATTTTGTACTCATCAATTGATTTCTTAGTTCAGCAGCTCCTGGGAAGCCTTTTACATAAATTTTGAAGAAGCGATGTAGTCCTGTGATAGAGCGTGGTAATACTTCTGCATATTGATCTTGCAGATTAAGTTGTAGTCTTAAAAGATCTAAATGTTCTTTACTGCTATGCTCTCTTGGCTCTTTTTCGAAAGCAAACGGATTTTTAAAGATACCTCGTCCAATCATAACACCATCAATGCCGTATTTTTCAGCAAGTTCCAGTCCGACTTTACGGTCAGGAATGTCTCCGTTGATTGTTATTAGCGTATTTGGTGCGATACGGTCACGTAATTTTTTAATTTCCGGAATTAGTTCCCAATGCGCATCCACTTGGCTCATTTCTTCTCTTGTACGTAAGTGAATAGAAAGGTTTGCGATATCTTGTTTGAAAATATGCGTTAACCAATCTTCCCATTCACTTAACTCTTTAAAGCCAAGTCGTGTTTTTACGCTGACAGGTAATCCGCCCGCTTTTGCTGCTTGAATAAGCTCTGCCGCAACTTCTGGACGTAGAATAAGGCCACTACCTTTTCCTCTTGATGCTACGTTCGGTACAGGGCAACCCATATTAATATCGATGCCTTTAAATCCTAACTCTGCCATGCCAATACTCATTTGGCGGAAGTATTCAGGATTATCTCCCCAAATATGCGCCACGATCGGTTGTTCATCTTCTGTAAAAATTAAACGACCACGTACACTTTTCATACCCTCTGGATGACAATAGCTATCCGAGTTTGTGAACTCTGTGAAGAATACATCTGGGCGACCAGCTTCACTTACTACATGACGGAAAACAACGTCTGTCACATCTTCCATTGGTGCAAGTACAAAAAATGGTCGTGGTAAATCACGCCAAAAATTATCTATCATTTCAAATTCAAATCCTCTCAATATGAATGCAATTTCAAATTCTCAATAAACCAAAAAGCAGATGGTATAGATTTTCCTATATCAACTGCTTTCCTATTATACCAACTTAAGCCAAGCCACACACTCCACATGAGTTGTATGCGGGAACATATCAACAGGTTGTACTTCCTGCGTTTTATATCCGCCTTCTTCTAGTACTTTTAAGTCACGTGCTAATGTTGCTGGATTGCATGATACGTATACGACGCGTTTCGGTTTCATGTCGATGATTGTGTTTAGTAGTGCCTCATCACAACCTTTACGCGGTGGATCTACGACCATTGTGTCAGCGATTACGCCTTCTTTGTACCATTTCGGAATGACTACTTCTGCTTCTCCTACACCAAATTCAGCGTTTGTCATGTTGTTTAGTGCTGCGTTTCGGTTTGCGTCTTCGATTGCTTCTGGAACAATTTCAACACCGTACACTTTTTTCGCTTTTTGCGCTAGGAATAAGGAGATTGATCCAATTCCACAATAGGCATCAATTACTGTTTCGTTACCATCTAATTTTGCGTATTCTAACGTTTTATCGTATAACACTTTCGTTTGTTCTGGATTTACTTGATAGAATGAACGTGCTGAAATTGCAAATTTAATGTCACCGATAAAGTCATAAATGTATTCTGATCCGTACAGTACTGTAGTTGTGTCTCCGAAGATTACGTTTGTACGTTTCGTGTTTACGTTTTGAACAATCGATTTTACTTCTGGGAATTTTGAAGCAATTTCTTCAATGATTGCTTCTTTGTTTGGTAATTCTGCCGTACGAGTAATGAAGACAAGCATAATTTCCCCTGTTACTTGTCCGTAACGAGCCATTACGTGGCGAAGTGTTCCTTTATTACGCTCTTCGTTGTATGCCGAAATACCGTGTTTTTCACAAATACGTTTTACTTCCTGGATTAATGTATCGTTTTCTTCTGCCTGAATTAAACATGATTCCATATTAATGATGTCATGTGTTCCTTGGCGATAGAAGCCAGCTACAAGACCACCTTCACGTTCTCCAATTGGTACTTGTGCTTTGTTACGGTATACCCATGGGTTCTTCATGCCAAGTACAGAATGCACAGGAACATCGCTTAATCCGCCAATGCGCTGCATAACGTCACGTACTTGTTTTTCTTTCGCTTGTAATTGTCCTTCATATGTTAAGTGCTGAAGCTGACAACCGCCGCACTGATTGTACACTGGGCATTCTGCATCTTTACGATATGGGCTTTCTGTATGAAGTTTCATTAAACGACCAAATGCGAAGTTTTTCTTCACTTTAATAATTTTAATTTGTGCTTCTTCACCTGGTAATCCGTTTTTAACGAAAATAGGATAGCCCTTTACTTTCGCAACACCGGCACCATCATGTGTTAAATCTTCAAATACTACATCTATAAACTCATTTTTCTCAACTGGTGGCGTCATTTTTGTACTCATTTTCCGACCTCTCTTTTTCATAACACTGCGTTACATTTTATCATACTTATATGGTCTATTTCTATCGGAAGAAAAAAAGCTATTGACGATAGTTCTCTGTTAATGTTACGCTACTACTAATTTAATACGGACGATGTTACCTCATATATATTCGATAATATGGATCGAGAGTTTCTACCCGGCAACCTTAAATTGCTGGACTATGGGGAAAACTAATGAATATTAGCCTATGTGCAAAAAAGGACTCATATTGATTAGCTTTCTCTCATAGATGAAAGTGAATCCATATGGGTCTTTTTTTATTTTTATTTTTCTAAAAGGTCAGACATCTTACGTATGACATAAAACCTCTTTGTTTTATTTTTAGTAATATAACGAGCGTTTTATGTACAAACTTTATACGAACTTCTGAAAGGGGCAACTACATGCAATATGTAATGAGCATTATCGGTATTCTTGTCGTTTTAGGTTTATGCTTTGCTTTGTCAAACAATAGAAGTAAAATCAACTTCCGTGCAATTGCTATTATGATTGGTTTTCAAATTTTAATCGGTTGGTTTATGTTTGGCACAAAGATTGGTCAACAAATCATTATTTTCATTGGTAAAGTTTTCAACAAACTAATTAAACTTGGTACGACAGGTGTCGATTTTCTCTTTAACGGAATTCAAAGAGATTTTGTCTTTTTCTTAAACGTACTATTAATTATCGTATTTTTCTCAGCACTACTTTCTATCTTTAGTTATTTAGGTGTTTTACCATTCATCGTTCGCGTTGTCGGCGGTGCAATTTCAAAAATTACTGGTTTACCACGCGTCGAGTCATTCCACGCAGTAAACTCTGTATTCTTCGGTTCAAGTGAAGCATTAATCGTTATTAAAAATGATTTACAACATTTCAATAAAAACCGTATGTTTATCATTTGTTGTTCTGCGATGAGCTCAGTTTCTGCTTCTGTTACAGCATCATACGTAATGATGTTAGATGCAAAATATGTACTAGCAGCTCTTCCGCTAAACTTATTCTCAAGCTTGATCGTTTGTTCGCTATTAACACCAGTTGATACGAAGAAAGAAGATGAAGTGATTCAAAAATTTGATAGAACTTTATTCGGTGACAGCTTTATCGGTGCAATGATTAACGGTGCGCTTGATGGTTTAAAAGTAGCCGGTATCGTTGCCGCATTAATGATTGCCTTCATCGGTGTGATGGAAGTTGTAAACTACGTAATTAGCGCAGCTTCAGGTGCAATGGGATATGCTGTTACTTTACAACAAATTTTCGGTTATATACTTTCTCCATTCGCATTCTTAATGGGTATTCCAACTCAAGATATTATCCCAGCTGGTGGTATTATGGGTACGAAGATTGTATTAAACGAGTTTGTAGCAATCCTTGATTTAAAAGATGTTGCATCAACATTATCTCCACGTACAGTTGGAATCGTTACAGTATTCTTAATTAGCTTCGCAAGTATTAGCCAAATTGGTGCGATTGTTGGTACAATCCGTGCCCTTTCTGAAAAACAAGGAAGCATCGTTTCTAAATTTGGTTGGAAAATGTTATTTGCATCCACACTTGCTTCTATCTTATCTGCAACAATCGCTGGATTATTTATTTAATAAAAAACTCCACCTTACTTCTCCTTTTTCAAAAGGAAATTTAGGTGGAGTTTTTTTATTTTCTTCTATATGTATTTTCATGTAAACTTCACCAGAAAAATATAAAGGGTTTTTCCGAATTATTCCAAAAATGTATTCCCCTATATATTCTATAATGATATGATGTACAAGGGTATAATTCAAATTTTTTAAAATCGAAAATTTGAGTTAGTGTCATTTATGCGAATGATGATTTCATGACATAATTGATGATAATTAAAACACAATAGAAGGATGATAGAATGAAAAAATATACATATATCGCTTTACTTTCTTCTGCTATTCTCGTAGGTTGTAACACTAGTAGCACTAGTGATAAACAAATAAAAGAAGCAACGGCGAAACAAACAGTTGAACAAAAAAAAGCGAAAGCAGTGGAACTTCCTTTAACACAAGGAACTATTACATGGGATCCATATGAATATAACGCACAAAACACCACGCTTTATACAAAAGATTTAAGAGACTCATTCACACAAGTACGTTACAATATTTGGCGTACTGCTGATGGTCCTGAAAGCAAACAAACTTTTACTTCACAAGAAAAAGAACGTAACTTTGCCCTCCCACTACATTTAAAATCATTTCATTTAAAACGTGGCGAATTTCAAATTGAAACAGTAGGAATCAAAGAAGATCATACTGAAACAAATCTAGTAACATCTAAAATTACATTCCAGCAAAGTGTACCCGTATTAATGTACCATGCGATTGAAAAATACCCTGGACCAAGTGATGGGGATTATGGATTATACGTACCACCTGAGCAATTCGAAAAACATATGCAACATTTAAAAGATAACGGTTATACGATGCTTACATTCGAACGTTGGAGTGATATAAATCGTGTAAACAAACCTGTTTTTGTAACGATGGATGATGGTCGAAAAAATAATATGAACGCTCTTCATATTTTACAAAAATTAAAGGATGATAGATTTCACCCTATGGCTACTGAATTTCTTACTGCAAATGAGATAGACAAACCAAATCGTCTATCAACAGATGAGATAAAACAAATGATGGATTCAGGCATTTTTTCTATTCAATCACATACTGCTAATCATACGATGATGGCTCATTCAAGTAATTATGATGAGGAATTACGTAGTTCGAAAGAAAAAATCGAAGCCCTTACTGGTAAAAAGGTCATCGCTCTCGCCTATCCAGTAGGTTCTTATAATGACCTAGCTGTTGAAGAAACAAAAAAACATTATGAGTTCGCAGTAACTACTGATCACGGCAATCACATTACAAAAGGAATGCCAAACGAACAGTACTTAATTAAACGCCATTTTGTAGGCCCTAATACATCGATGGAAAAATTCATATCTCTTATAAAGTAAAACTTTAATTAGTGGAGGATTTGTTCACCCCCACTAATTATTAGCCCTCACCAATCGGGCTTTTACAAGCAGTTGCTCCCCCCACCTAACCTCTTTGCTTTTGCTGAATTCTGAGGTGGGATCTTACTGCCCGTTAATTCGGGATAAAGTAAACTTCACTAGAAGACGAACGAATAGATTTATTGAAAGTTACTAACCTATCTCATTACTAAAATGATATGATGAACAAGGGTATGTCCCCACCTCTCTTACAGCGGTGGGGATTTTAAATACGTATGCAACATAATACACAATAGAAGGTGATTTTATGAGAAAATATGCAGCAATCGCTTTATGTACGTCTGCCATTTTAGCTAGCTGTAACAGTAGCAATGTAAGTCCTGAACCTAAAAAAGAGAAAAAGGTTCAAGAGACTAAGAAACAAGAAGTGACCGTACAAGAACAAGGTAAAATTTCTTATCACCCAATTACACACGAATCTACGAATACTACTATTCATATGACAGATATAAAGGATACTTTAACTGAGGTACAATATAAAATTTGGCGCACCGCTGATGGAAAGGAACACACTAAATCTTTTTCTTCTAAAGAAAAGGAGAAACAATTTACACTTCCTTTTGACATAAAAGAATTTGAAGGAAAACGCGGTGAATTTCAAGTTGATGCAATAGGAGTGACAGAGGATGGGAAAACCATTCCACTCACTAAATCTGCTATTACTTTCGAGCAAAAGGTTCCCGTTCTTATGTACCATGCAATTGATGATTATCACGGACAAGGTATTAAAGATTTATTCGTATCCCCCGCTAACTTTGAAGCCCAAATGAAGTATTTAAAGGACAATGGTTATACATTACTAACTTTTGAACGTTGGGGCGATATAAATAAAGTGAATAAACCTATCTTTGTTACATTTGATGACGGTATGAAAAATAATATGAATGCATTTCATATTTTGCAAAAACTAAAAGACGATACGTTTAAACCAACGGCAACAGAATATATGATCGTTAATAATGTTGATGCTGAAGGATCTCTTTCTACATCTGACATAAAAGAAATGGTCGATTCCGGCATTTTCTCCATGCAATCTCATACTGCAACGCATGCAGACTTACCGAAGATTACAAACTATGAAGAAGAATTAAAGGGATCGAAAGAAAAGCTAGAAAAAATAACAGGTAAGCCCGTTATCGCAGTTGCTTATCCATTCGGTCATGTCGATGATAAAGTCGTTGCAGAAACGAAGAAATATTATCAGTTCGCGACGACAACAAAACCCGGAAAATTCATTACAAAAGGTGAACCCGATGAATTATTAAAAATGAAACGTGTTCGCATACACAATTCGACGACTGTGGAACAATTTGCTTCTTCAATTAAATAACGATGAGAGCTCAATATATTTTGAGCTCTCTTTTTACGCTATATTTATATATATTTTTTGAATTTTCTTGTATTATATATAGTAAGAAATCTTTCAAATTAAAGGAGATTATACATATGTCATTTGAACAAACGTTAGAGAAATATGCTGCCCTTGCAGTCAATGTTGGTGTTAATATTCAACCAGGACAAACATTATCAATTAGTGCACCTCTTGAAGCTGTACAATTTGTACGCCTCGTTACAGAAAAAGCATATAAATCTGGTGCAAAACACGTATATGTGGATTGGAATGATGAGACGTTAACACGCTTAAAGTTCGATCTAGCTCCTGAAGAAGCATTCGCTGAGTTCCCATCTTGGAAAGCACACGCTCGTGAAGAATTAGCAAAAGAAGGCGCTGCATTTATGTCTATTTATGCAGAAAACCCGGATTTATTAAAAGGTGTAGAAGCAACGCGTATTGCAACAGCTCATAAAGTAGCTGGGGAAGCAATGAAAGTATACCGTGATTACGTACAAACTGATAAAGTAAGCTGGTGTGTCATTTCTGTCCCTACGAAAGAATGGGCTGCGAAAGTATTCCCTGACGTTGCGCCAGAAGAACAAGAAGCAAAACTATGGGATGCTATTTTTAAAGCTACTCGTGCTGATTTAGAAAATCCTGTGGAAGCATGGAAAGAACACGATGAAACGTTACATACAAAAGTTGATTACTTAAACGAAAAGCATTATAAAGCTCTTCACTATACAGGTCCTGGAACAGATTTAACAATCGAACTTCCAGAAAAGCATGTATGGGCTGGTGCTGGTAGCTTAAATGAAAAGAACGTACCATTTATGGCGAATATTCCAACTGAAGAAGTGTTTACAATGCCACTTAAAACAGGTGTAAACGGCCAAGTATCTAGCACAAAACCGTTAGCATTTGCAGGTAACATTATCGATAACTTCACGTTAACATTTGAGAACGGACGTATCGTAGATTATAAAGCTGAAACTGGTGAAGAGGCTTTAAAACATTTAGTAGAAACAGATGAAGGTTCTCACTTCTTAGGAGAAGTAGCTTTAGTACCTCACGATTCACCGATTTCAAACACAAATGTTTTATTCTACAATACGCTGTTTGATGAAAACGCATCTTGCCACCTTGCAATCGGAAGTGCTTATGCATTCAACTTAGTTGGCGGAAAAACAATGTCTAAAGAAGAACTTGCTGAAAACGGAGCAAATACTAGTATTACACACAACGACTTCATGATCGGATCAGCTGAGCTTGATATCGATGGTATTACAGATGATGGAAGACATGAACCAATCTTCCGTAAAGGTAACTGGGCATTTTAATATAAATAAAAGGCTATCTTCCACACCGGAAGATAGCCTTTTATGATGCCGATGAAACCTTAAGTCCAATTACTCCTAAAACAATAAAGAGAATACAAAATGCTTGGAATAAGCTAATGTGTTCTTTAAAGAAATACACGCTAATGATTGTAATAAGTAATGTTCCTACACCAGACCAAATGGCATAAGCGATACTTAAATGAATTTTTTTGACAACGATAGCAAATACGCTGAAACAAATTCCATAAAACACGAAAATTAGTACACTTGGAACGAGCTTTGTTAAACCGTTTGATAATTTCATCGCAATTGTTCCAGCTACTTCAAAAATAATTGTTACGAGTAATAATAGCCAATATACCATACTAGAATCTCCTTCTCTGTTACCTTATAGAGATTCTAGTATACTACTTATAGTCCTAATGAAATATATTTAATTTCTAAATATTCCTCGATACCGAAATGGCCTCCCTCGCGGCCAATACCACTCTCTTTAAAGCCACCGAACGGTGCTTGTGCAACTGATGGAAGACCATCATTCAATCCGATAATGCCGTACTCTAATGCTTCACTAATTTGGAATGCTTGACTAATATCTTTTGTAAAAATATATGCAGCTAAACCGTATGGTGTATTATTTGCACGTTCAATTACTTCTTCAACCGTTTTAAATTTTGCAACTGGTGCAACTGGACCGAATGTTTCTTCATTCATACAAAGCATCATATCGTTCGCCAATCCAATTACAGTTGGTTGCATAAAGTGTCCATCTAGCTCTGCAACCTTTTGGCCACCATATAAAACTGTTCCACCTTGTTTAATAGCATCTTCGATATGTTCCTGTACTTTCGAAACTGCATTCTCGTCAATAAGTGGTCCTACAGTCGTTCCGTCACCGAAACCGTCTCCTACTTTCAACTGCCCTACTGCCTTTTGGAACTTCTCTGCAAATACTTCATACACTTCTTCCTGAACAAATACTCGGTTTGTACATATACACGTTTGTCCTGCGTTACGGAATTTCGAACCGATTACCGCCTCTACCGCTTTATCTAAGTCCGCATCGTTCATAACAATAAACGGCGCATGACCACCTAACTCAAGTGAAACTTTTTTCATCGTTTGTGCAGCACTGGCCATTAATTCTTTCCCAATTTCTGTTGATCCTGTGAAGGAAACTTTTCGAACACGTCCATCTTCCATCCACGTATCAGCGATTGCTTTCGCACTGCCTGTTACAATATTTATTACGCCTTTTGGAATATCCGCTTCATGAGCTAATTCAGCTAATTTCAACGCAGTTAACGGCGTTTGACTTGCAGGTTTTACAACTGCCGTACATCCTGCTGCAAGTGCCGGAGCTACCTTTCTCGTAATCATAGCGGCCGGGAAATTCCAAGGTGTAATAGCTGCCATAACCCCAACTGGTTGCTTCATAACTAAAATACGTTTATTCGGATGAGAAGCAGGAATCATTTCACCGTATACGCGTTTTCCTTCTTCTGCATACCATTCAACAAAGCTATTTGCATAATTCACTTCACCAAGTGCTTCTGCAAATGGCTTTCCTTGTTCTCTCGTCATGATCGCTGCAATCTCTTCTTTATTTTCATCGATAAGTGTGAACCATTTTTTCAACTTCACTGCACGGTCTGCTGCCGTTAACTTAGACCATGATTTAAAAGCTTCATGAGCAGCATCAACAGCTTGCTTTGCCTCTGTTACCCCGCCCTTTGGTACTGTCGCAAATATTTCCTTCGTTGCTGGATTATTTACTTCGATTTGTTCTTGCAATGTAATCCACTCACCATTTATATACATCGCCTTTTTCTCTACATTTACGAACGTCGCTTTTTTATCCAATGTTTTCTTCCTCCTCTATAAGTTTCTTTATTTTCCTAGTGGCAGCAGATTGACTTATTTTTAAAAACTCCGCTACTTTATAACTCGATCCATATGTTTTATATGCTTTCAAAATAATATTCCGTTCTACTTCTTCTAACATTTTATAGAGACTTTGACCGGACTGTTCAACCGTTGATTCTTGCATCGCTATTGGCAAGTCTTCTATCGTAATGATATCATCAGCAGTTATAACAATTCGCTCAATCACATTTTCTATTTCTCTATTATTTCCTTCCCATGGGTAACCAACAAACATTTGCAATGTGCTAGGTGCTAATTTTACATTTCGGCCATATTTCTCGTTAAAGTGCTGTAAATAATGATAAATGAGCGGCAAAATGTCTTCCGTTCTTTCCCGGAGTGGCGGAATTAAAATTGGAATGACATTCAGACGATAATATAAATCTTTCCTGAATGTTCCTTGTTTCACCATCATACTTAAATCTCGATTTGTTGCTGCTACAATTCTAACATCCACTTTTTTTAATTCTCTTCCGCCAATAGGGCGAAACGTTTTTTCTTGCAACACTTGCAAAAGCTTCGCTTGAATTTCAAGCGGCATTTCGCCAATTTCATCTAAGAAAAGAGTTCCTTTATGCGCGGATTCTAATAGTCCCTTTTTCCCTTCACGATTCGCACCCGTAAAAGATCCACCTGAGTATCCAAAAAGCTCTGATTCAATTAAATTCGTTGGCAATGCCGCACAGTTAATTTCATAGAAACTTTCATTCTTCCGGTTACTCACTTCATGTAAATGACGTACTAATCGACTCTTCCCTACTCCTGTCTCACCTAAAACGAGAACTGTACTATCTACCACAGATACTTTCTTAATTGTCTCAACTATTTTTTGCATAGCGATACTTTTAAAAATAAGTCCTTCATGCTCATACGTTTCTCTTAATTCTTTTTTATATGTTTTTAACTGATTATCCATTTCCTCTACCTTTTGACGTAATTGGTAGAGTTCTGTAAGATCACGAGAGTAACTGATTACTCTTCTTAAATTTCCCTCATCGTCAAAAACAGGCCTCGTACGAACATGTAAATACTCTCCTGATTTTGTCGTTTGAACGAGTTCAATCGGTCTCTTTTTTTCAATTACTTCTAACGTTGCTGATGGATAAAAGATACCATCCTTCTGCAATTCTTTCACATGCTTACCTACTAACTCTTTAGCAGCTAGTTGATAGTGCCTTTCACATGTACTATTTACACGCACAACGATTCCCTTTTCGTCAGTTACAAAAATTTCGTCAAACGCATATTCAAATACATCTTGTAAATCCATTAACATTCGTTCCTTTTCTGCAACCATCCTAGCCACCCCTAACTTCCAACCCATCAATTCACTTCACTACCTTTATTATAAAGTGAATTTTCTGCATTTTATATAGAGTCAGCTAGAATGTTTGCGATTTATTATTTAGCTTTTAAACACGAGCAATATTTGCTTTTTCATAACAGACTTGCAATGATTCTTCAATGATTGTTAATCCTTCTTCAAGTTGCTCATCTGTAATAACTAATGGCATTAACACACGAACCACATTACCGTATGTCCCTGCTGATAGTAGAAGTAATCCGCGTTTGTTTGCTTCTGCGCACAAGTTAGCTGTTAACGTTTTATCAGGTGCTTTCGTCTTACGATCTTGAACGAGCTCGAATGCACACATTGCTCCTAAACCACGCACATCACCAATGCAATTATATTTATTTTTCATCTCTTCGAATCGGTTCATTACGACTTTTCCTAATTCTATCGCTCTATCATTTAAATTCTCTTTTTCTATTACATCAAGTACTGCCAATGCTGCCGCACATCCTAGTGGGCTTCCTGCGTACGTTCCACCAAGCTCTCCCGGTGCAGACTCATTCATAATTTCTTTACGTCCAATAACACCACTAATCGGTACACCAGCACCTAACGATTTAGATACCGTAATTAAATCTGGAACGACATTATAATGATCAATGGCAAAGTACTTTCCTGTACGGCTAAATCCTGTTTGAATCTCATCCGCTACAAATAAGATGCCGTGTTCTGAACAAATATTGCGTACTGCTTGCACAAACTTCTTACTTGGAACGATAAATCCACCTTCCCCTTGAACAGGTTCCATTACAACGGCTGCAATTGTTTCTGGTGCTACTTCTGATATGAAGAAATTCTTAAACTCTTCAATCATAAAGTCATCGTACTGCTCTTCCGTTAATCCTTCTGGGCGGCGATATTCGTACGGGAATGGTGCTTTATAGACTTCAGGCGCAAATGGGCCAAATCCAAATTTATATGGTTTTACTTTACTTGTCATCGTCATTGTCATTAATGTACGCCCGTGGAATCCTTTAGAAAACGCGATAATACCAGGTCTTCTTGTATATTTACGCGCGATTTTCACGGCGTTCTCAACTGCTTCTGCACCACTATTTAAAAATAGTACTTGCTTATCAAAACTTCCCGGCGCTAATGCCGCAAGTTTTTCTGCTAATTCAATATATGGCTCATACATCATGACATTAAATCCAGTATGAATGTATTGATCTACTTGTTTATGGAGCGCCTCTTTAACAGCTGGATGACAATGCCCTACGTTAATTGTTCCGATTGCTCCCGCGAAATCAATGTACTGATTGCCATCAACATCTGTTACAAGAGCACCATTTGCAGATTGTACAAACGTTGGGATGCCGTTACTTACTCCTTTTGGTACTATATTTTGGCGGCGTTCTAATAAAGACGCTGCTTTCGGTCCAGGAATTTGTTCATTTACTTTAGCAAATTTTTTTGTGTTCATTACGTACCCCATCCTTTTCTTTACATTGTTTTCTCTTTACATTGCAAAATGTATGCCAACATTCTTTTCTAGCATTCATCCTACATGCCTTCTATTTCAGCATAAAAAATAAGTCTATAAAGACTCATTGAGAGTCCCAATAGACTTATTTTTCTTACACATTAGACTTTCCTTGTTCCCAAATAAACTCACCTGAATGAGAAATAAAATCCCCAACAGATTGTACTACTAAATCCGCAAGTGGTTCTAACGTTTGACGATCTCCTGTACCAGATAGTACTCCAATTGCATAGCACTCGCCGCCATTTTTCGCTAAATGTAAATCAGTTGGAGTATCTCCTACGACCGCTACTTCACACGCCTCTAAATGAAACCTTTCACAAAACGATTCTACAATTCTTTTATCTGGTTTTTGTGCCGGAAACGTATCTGAAGCTACAACATAATCAAAATAAGTCTCTAATTGATACTGTTTTAAAAATAATTCTGTCGGTGCGAAATCATCAGCTGTAACAACGCCTAAAATAAATCCTCTATCCTTTAAACTTTGTAAAATTCTTGGTAAATCTGCCGTCATTCTCATATAGGAACGGTGCTCGTACATAAGGGAAAATAATTTTTCACTTACCCACTCATGCATCTCTTCTTCCTTAGATGACGTAATATACTTACAAAGCCCTTTTGCAACATCAAGGCTTGTTCCTGCCGCTATTGCGCTACGAGGGTTCACAAATACCCCATCTACACCGATCTCTTTTAATAAAGTAGGCTGCATTGACTTTGGAAGTTGATATAAATTTATACATTCTGCCACCAGTTCTTCAGCTACTTTTATCCAAATTGAGTGAAAATCCATTAACGTCCCGTCTTTATCAAATAGTATTGCTTTTACCTTCTCCATAGCACCCTACCTCTCGTTTCTTATCTCCTCCAGTGTATCAATAAAGTATGGATATAACATAAACGAATTGTAAAAATACCATAAAAATCAAACTAACTTCCAATTTACAATTCCTCTATATAATAAAAAGGATGCCTTTACAGGGCATCCTCTTGATGTTCAGGAACAAATAGTTCAAGACAATGATATATATTTTCGAATTCCATCGGTGCATCTCCACCGTATTCACCGTCTAAATTAATCATTAGTTTATCTGGTGAATGCACTTTAATTCGGTTTGCTTGCGTGTATAACACTTTTGGATTGTTAATATGTTCACCACGCTGCGCTTGTGTTGCAGCTTTAATTAAGTCAGCAATAGAACCTTTTTTCAGTACTAATAAATCAAATAACCCATCGTTAATTGATGCATATGGTGCTACCTTTTCAAAACCGCCCACTGAACGAGTATTCGTAATTAAAAACATCGTAATTTCTTCTTGTAGCAACTTTCCATCATACTCGATTTCAACATATGTTGGATGTAATGATGGTAACATTTCGATTCCTTTTAAATAGTAAGCAAGTTGGCCTAATACTGTCTTTAGCTTACTTGGTACTTCATATGTTAATTCTGTAATACGGCCGCCACCAGCGATATTAATGAAATATGTATCATTTGCTCTACCAAGATCTAACGGAACTGTTTTCCCTTCACAAATAATATCCGCAGCCTCTTCAATAACACGAGGTACACCGATCGCACGCGCAAAATCATTTGTCGTTCCAACTGGAATAATTCCAAACTTTGGACGATGTTCATGTCCTACTAAACCGTTCACCACTTCATTTAATGTACCATCACCACCAGCTGCGATAACAACATCAAACTTACGATCCGCAGCTTGCCTCGCAGCCACAGTCGCATCTCCAGGACCAGTTGTCGCATGACAAGACGCTTCATATCCAGCTTGTTCTAATTTTTGTAATACTTCCGGTAAGCTCTTCTTAAATAGCTCGCGCCCAGAAGTAGGATTATAAATAATTCTTGCTCGCTTCATCATTTATTAGCACAGGAAATTTCTTTATGTATCAAAAAAGAACATACCGAACTTCTATTCAGTATTCCCATGCCTACCTCCTCTCATCTTCCTATCCTTCTTTTATCTCGCTCAAACAGGCAGTAAGAACCCGATTCGTGTAGTCCATCAAAAGTAAATATTCATTTCAATGGTTTTGTTTTATTTGACAAAAAATTTATGTCCATCTATTTCCTCACAACAATTTACATATAACGAATAATAATTATCTATTATTTCATGAGATGAAAAAAAACCTCTATGTCTAGATTTATCATTATTCCCACCTTTTTGCAACTATCATACCATAGTTGCTATACAAACATTTTTACACTTTTGACAGTTAATCAAACGTTTGTTTAAACGATCTTCTCTCATTTAAACAAACGTTTGATTAACCTAGAAAAACACCCATGTACGGGTGTTTTTCTGCTTAATCTTTAAAAGTTGTTACTATTATCGCTTATTAATCTCTTCAAGTAAGATTTTGTTAACAAGCGGTGGATTAGCTTGTCCTTTTGTAGCTTTCATAATTTGACCAACTAAGAAGCCAATTGCACGGTCTTTACCGTTTTTAAAGTCTTCGATAGATTGTTCATTGTTATCAAGAATTTCTGTTACAACTTTACGAAGTGTACCCTCGTCAGAAATTTGAACAAGACCTTTCGCTTTAACGATTTCTTCTGGGTCT